>DXBN01000047.1 GCA_019116505.1 Candidatus Enterococcus avicola
ATTCATGACAGAGATATTAATGCAAGCATAAATATTAAAACCGAAGGACTTTCGGGGATCGCTTAGTCAATTTGCGTCCGTTAGGGCGTACTACCTAAGAATCCGACGACTTTAGTCGTGTGGAGTGTCAACTTCTACTCATCGCCCATACTTAATATCAAGCGAATATCTTCTTCGGTTAATTGTTGCAATTGTGTTTCATTGCCTTGGATGACTTTTTGGAAGAGCTCACGTTTTTCTTGTTGTAGCGCGTCCATGCGTTCTTCAATTGTTCCTTCAGCAATCATCCGCCAAACTTCCACCACATTTTTTTGACCCATGCGATGTGCCCGTCCAGCTGCTTGTTCTTCAACCGCTGGATTCCACCATAAGTCATACAAGATGACCGTGTCCGCTCCAGTTAAATTCAAGCCAGTTCCACCTGCTTTTAAGGAAATAAGAAAGACTTCTTTTTCTCCAGCGTTATACGCATTGACCATTTCTACTCGATCCTTTGGTGGCGTGCTACCACGTAAGTAAAAGGTTGAAATAGCCATTTCTTCAAAGACTTCTTCTAAAATACTTAACATACCTGTAAACTGTGAGAAGAGTAGAACACGACGTTTGTTTTCAATTGCTGTTTTGACTAACATTTTCACTTGTTCGAGTTTACCTGAAGAACCTTCGTAATCATCTAAGAATAATCTTGGATCGCAACAAATTTGGCGTAAGCGAGTTAGGCCGGCTAAAATTGAGATTCGACTCTTACGGAAAGCTTCAGAATCCATGCCCGAAACTTCTTCGCGCATTTGTTGTAAATACGCCAAGTAGACCGTTTTTTGCTCAGCAGTCAAACCGCTATAGTAATTACGCTCAATTTTATCTGGCAAATCTTGTAAAACACTCTTCTTATCACGACGTAAGATAAAAGGCTGAATCATATGGGCAATTTCTTCTGCAGATAATTCCCGATATTTTTGACGACTCGGGAAAAAGCCTGGCATAATTAACTGGAATAATCCCCATAATTCGTCTAAATTATTTTCAATTGGCGTTCCACTTAGGGCAAACCGAACGGGAACCACAAGCGATTGCAAAGCTTGTGCTGTTTTCGTGTAATTATTTTTTACCATTTGAGCTTCATCTAAAATCAAATAATCAAAGTCTTTCAGTTGGTACATATCAATATCTTGGCGTAAGCTCGTATAAGACGTAATATAGACGTCTTTTTCTTCCGCTAAAATGGCCGTCCGTTCTTCTTTGGTACCATGAACCACACAACTTGATAAGTCTGGCGCAAAGCGTTTAATTTCTTGTTGCCAGTTATAAGTCAAACTAGCGGGTGTGACGATTAAGGTCGGGATTATTTGCTTTGTTTCTTTTTCTGAAAGTAAAAAAGCAATCGTTTGAAGCGTTTTTCCAAGCCCCATTTCATCTGCTAAAATACCGCCAAAAGCATAATGACTCAGCATCTTTAACCAACGGAAACCAAGCACTTGGTATTCGCGTAAATCTGCGTTTAAATTTTTCGGTAAGGGTACCTCAAAACTATTAGGATTGACCAAATGGCTCGTCAACTGCTCAAAACTTTGACTAAAGTTCGCTTTCTCGCCTAATTGTTCTTGTAGCTGTAAGCCACGATGAACGGGAATTTCAAAATGAGTCGTTCCTTCTTTTAGTTCTTGGCGTAACTGTTGTAAAATATGACTCGTTTCTTGGAATTGTTCATCCATCAACGATAAAATTTTACCGTCTGCTAACGTATAAAACGCCTCTTGACGCAGGAGACTACGCAAGACTTCTTGAACTTCACTTTCACTAATACCAGAAATATCAAAAGAAACATTTAGCCAAGAATCTTCATGTGCCACTTCAATAACTGGTCGGAAGTCTTCGCCATCTAAATACAATTCTTTTAGTTTTTTACCTAAATGTAACTTTCCTAGTTGACGTAAGCTTGGTACTTCGTGATTGAAAAATTGAAAGAGCTGAACACCCTTTGGAATTTCTTTTTGCCAACCTGGCTGTGTTTCATGTTTAAAATCAAATTGTTCCAACATTTGGACAACACGGCTTTCGCCTTGATAATCACGTAAGACTTCAGGCGCATCAGCTGGATTATTTTCAAAAGCTGGATGACTAGAAAAAACAATCTCATCGTACTGATAATCCACACGGACATCAACGTTGCCTTGTTTTTTACGTAAATAAATAATCACTTCTAGTGGTGCTTCACTCACAGCATCATAAACCTCAGGATCAATATCCACTTGTCCCACTTGTCGCAAAAAAGGAAAAACTTGGCGGAATAATAAAGATAATTCTTTTTTCGGATACACAATTTTCGGTTCTTTCAACCGCTTCATCAATTGCATCGTTGTTAAACAAATTTCCATTTCCTCTGCTGTCATTTGGTAGATTTCCCCTTTAAAAATCCCCCAACGATAGGCTTGGTAGACATGATCAAAATCATGAACTTGCGTCAACTCATACATCATCTCTGCTTGTGGTCGTAAAGTATAGGCAAGCGGTAATGGTTGCTCACTGAAGTTCAATTTGGTATATTTTTTCTCATCTGCGACAAAAACAAACGGGATTTTTTGCATCTTTTCAAGCAATTCCCGGCCTTCGCTGACCGGCAACAGTAAATACTTTTTATCCAAAGAGCCATTTACTTGAACACCGGTATGTCCTAATAACTGTTGCGTTTGCGCATTATTTGATAAATGATGGAGTAACTCGTTTTCCTCTAGTGTAAAAGCATCTGGATGCAAATAAACATTGCCTTGTTTAATTCCGTTATACATTTTCTCATCTTGATAAATTTGTAAGAAACGATAAATGTTTTTAACAATGTATTTGCGTTCACCGGCAAGCCCAACTTTTAAACTAATCCCTAAAATATCTAATTCCTTACGGTAGGGATTGGTGGCAAGGCTGTCGATTTGACAGCTAATTTCCAAGCGTTGAATCAAACTGCTACTATTTTTTTCTTCCTGTAGGCGATAAAAACCTTTTGAAAACATTTCTGAATTTGAAAAAGTGCTCGGTGTAACTTTCTTTTCAGTTTTTATTTGACGGGTTAAACCTTTTTTACGGAGATATAGCTCTACAGCTACAGTATGTTTACAATAGTGATGTTCCTCCCAGTAAGGACATTGACAATAATCCTCTTCCTTGGCTGTTGCATCTAAATCCACACGGTATAACTCACTCCCTAAAACTTCGGCGCGCCAAACTTGATTATCTTCATCGGGCACGACGGATAAGACACGATCTTGATTTAAATAATCGCGACCACGCTCAATGACTCTTTCTGGTATACTCCACTTCATTTTGCATCCTCCTACCCTATTTTTATTCTCGTACGACTCTGACCGGAACCATTTGTCTCAACAATTAACTGTTGGACAACCCGATGCTTCAATTCACTAACATGACTAATGATTCCGATTAAACGACCTTCTTGTTCAATCATTTCTAAAGCTTGCATCGCCATTTCTAGCGATTCTTCATCTAGCGAGCCAAACCCTTCATCAATAAATAGCGCCTCTATCGCAATTCCACCGGAACGTTGCTGAATCACATCGGCTAAGGATAATGCCAATGCTAAAGCTGCAATAAAACTTTCACCACCTGATAAAGTTTGTGCGCGACGTGATGTGCCTGCATTATCATCATAAATATTAATTTCTAGGCCGGTTGAACTACGGTAACTGCCTTTTTCTTCGGCTAATAAGAACTGGTAACGATTGCGGGTTAACTTACTTAGACGTTGATTCGCCACTTCAAGGACTTCAACTAAAAACCCTTGTAAAACGTAACGCTCTAGACTCAAACGCTCACTATTATCTCCCTTAACCGTTTCAGCTAATTGCTGTAAATGTGAAAGTTCCTCTAGTGCCATCTGATTTTCTTGCCAAAGTGTGTTTAACTCCGCCAACAACGTTTGATTGCGTTTTAAATCGCTGACTTGCTGGAAACACCGTTGTTGGTGCGTTTCAAAAACGGCTTGTTTTTCTTGATATTTCGCCTCTAAACACGACATATCAGGTAATTCAACGGTCTTCAGTTCAGCCTCTTCGGCTAAGCGCTGGCTTAAAAATTGCACTTGTTGATCGTATTGCGTCACCTGCTCAATCAACTCTGGAAGGATTGCTAAGTCTGGCAAGCGTTGACGTAACATTTCTTCTGTCATTTCTGGTGAATAATGCGTCAATACTTCTTGTAATAATTGCTCTTGTTGATTTAATTGCTGTTCGAGTTGCTCAAGTTGAGCTTTTTTCGCTGCTTGTCGTTCCGTATAAGTCACTTCTTGATGTTTTAAGTTTTGACCTTTTACTTCATAGTCCTCAATCTTCGTTTGTAGTAACACGATTTCATCTTGAACTTGTGCTTGTTTAGCTTGTAGCTCCGTAGCCGTTAATCCTCCAAGTTGTTCGATTAAACTATCTACACGTGTTTGCTGTTGCAAGCGTGTCGCTACTAGTTCGTGTTTTTTCTCCAAATGAATCGCTTGTTCTTTTAATAATTTTTCTTGCTTTTCTTGGTAAATAATTAGTTGTTGTTCAAGCTTCTCAATACGTTGACTGGCTACTTCAAAGGCTTCAACTCTCAGTTGATAGGCGACTCTTGGTGTTTGTTTATTTGAGAATGATAATTTTTCTTGCATGATTTTCACTAAATCGGCTTGTAAGGCCTGACTTTTTGCTTGCTGCTCAAGAAGTTTTTCACCTTCTAAAGCAATCTTTTGTAACTTCAATTGTTGCTCAGTCACTTGCGCTTTTAATTGTTGACAGCGATCTTCTTCTCGCTCAACTTCTTCTTCCGTCACTCGATAACTCGCGATCTTTCCGTGTGTTTTTTGTTCCAAGTAAGGATGTTCTAATGAACCACAAACTTGGCACGGTTCTCCTGGTAAGAGTTTTTGGCGCCATTTTTCAATCTGCAATTTGGCGTACTCACTTTGCAACTGCCTGAAAATCATTTCTTGTTTTTCTGCCGCCTCTTGACTGATTTTTAAATCTGCTCGTTGTTTTTCAATTTTTCGTTGATTTTCAACTTGCGCGCTTTGATTGCTTTCATTGTCTCTGTCTAATTCATCCCAACGAGCGACTTGATTTTTTAAAGTCGTTAAAACCAATGCTTCTGCTTGTAAGTCGTTTTTCTCTTGTATTTGTTGCTTAATTTGACTGATTGTATCAACGACTTGCTTAAGTTCGTCAATTAAAAGATTCATCTTTTGCTCAATCGCATCCATCTCTTGTTGCCCTATTTGCAATTCTTGCCTTAGTTGCTCCACTTGTTGCGCTAAAGGCAATAAGCGATTCAAACGTTCCTCAGTAAGGCATTGTTCTTGTAAGAGTATCTTTTGCTGCTCATAGTCGGCGCTACCTGCTTGCCAGACTTGCATGTCTTCCGATACTTCCTCCAGAAGTGTGACAATCTCTGTTAATAAGAGTTGTTCAGTTGAAACTTGTTGTCGCGTTTGTGCCACTTGCTTTAAAAGAGATTGATCTTTTTCTAACTGTCTTAAAAAGGTCACCGTCCGACGCAATTCATCGATTGCGACTTTTTGTTGTTCCAATTCTTGAAATTCAAGCACGCGTTGATCATAAGCCATTTTTCTTTCAACGAGTTGTTTGCCTTCGTAAAAGGCTTTTTCGCTCAACCCGACTGCTACTTTCAGCGCTTCTGTGAGCTGTTCATTTTCTTCAATCGCTGTAGCCAACTGTTCCACGTCTACTTGCCAATAACCAAATTGTTCCTGTAATGTCGGACTTTCAACTTTTTCATTAAACCAGATAAAATTCTCGCCTAACGCTTGCATCTGGTGTTGTTTTTTATCGAGTTCTTTATTTTTATCTTTAAAAAGAAGACTCAGCCATTCCGTTAAGCGTTGATAGATTGCCGTGCCAAACAAATTGCGCAACAACTTTTCTTTTTCACCACTTGAGGCAATCAAAAAATTACGGAACTCTCCTTGGGGCAACAACATCACTTGGAAAAATTGTTTCGCATCCAATTGCAGCAAGTCTTTAATAAACGCATCGACTTCTGTTCGTTTCGTTAGTTGGCGCTGCTCCTTCATTGCGGCATCAAAAATCGTTAGTACGACTTTGCTTGCCTGATTGGTTGTCCCTTCACCGCGTTTCTTTTTCAATGTTTGTTCCGGAGTCCGTTCCACTTCATAAAAAAAACCTTGGTATTCAAACGTAAAAGTCACTTTTGTCATTTCTTCCGGCGAAGCAAAAAGCGAACGCATTTCTTTACCTGAGCGTTGTTGGCCAGACGTTTCACCAAATAAAGCATAGGTCATACTATCAAAAATCGTCGTCTTTCCCGCCCCAGTTTTTCCACTAATTAAAAATAAACCGCCGTCTTCAAAAGTCCTAAAATCAATTGTCTCGTCAATAAAAGGACCAAAATTTTGCAAAACTAATGTTCTTGGTTGCATGAATCTAGTCCTCCCTTTTCTCTGTATCTAAAGCAAAAGTAAGACCCGTTTCTAACCACTCACTTTGTGTTGGTGTCAAGCTTTCACCCGTCATTTCTTTAAAGAAGTCTTGTAAGACAACGATCGGAGCTAACGTTTTTGCTCTTTTTTTAGTAACTTGACGAACGACATCATGCCCATTTTTACGTTCAACGGTTAATACGTAAGGATAAATAGCGCGCAGTTGATTCATCATATTAGGGATCACGGCACGATCGGTAATTTCAAAATGCCAGAAAGCTTCTCGATCAAGGCTTTGATAAATTACTGGATCGGTTAATTCGGCAAAACTTGCTTCATAATGCTTAATATCTTGTAAAGGCGTTAAGGCGATAAATTCCGGTTCCATTGTCTGACTATCAAGCAACCAAACGCCTTTTTCATCATTCATTTCAGACAATGAATATTTTAAAAGGGAACCACTATAGCGGACCTTACCTTCTTTAATTGCATTTTTTGAATGAAGATGCCCTAAAGCGACATAATCAAAAGCCGTAAAAGTATCACTCGTCACGGCATCCAGCCCACCGACTTCAACCGTAGTCTCTGATTCAGTCCGTAAACTACCAGCAACAAAAAAATGTGAGACAAGTACGTGTTTCTTCGTAGGATCAAATTTTTCTTCCATCGCTTGGACGACACGTAACATCGCTTGACCAATTGTTTTGATTGAATCGTCTTCAAAATACAAACGAGCGGCAATCGGCTCAAAGTATGGCAATAGAAAAAATTGGACTTCGGGAAATTCAATCGGTACAAGCGCTTCTTCTAATGTTGTATGTAAATGGAAATTTCGTTGTTTAAACCACGGGGCTCCTGTGGCTAAACGCGTCGCCGAATCGTGATTCCCTGAGACCGCTAAGATCGGCAAGCCCGCCTCTAAATTGATTTGGATAAA
>DXBN01000048.1 GCA_019116505.1 Candidatus Enterococcus avicola
GCCAAAACCGAGGCCGAAAGCATTTTACAACAAAAGAACTGGGAAATCCTCCCTGACTACCAACCACTAGTTACCTACCTAGGAGAACAAAAAGAAGGACAATATTTTGACTAAAGTTATAAAAAAGATGCCCAGCGATGAGAGATAAGAAGCAATCAAACAAAATCGTTTTTTGATTTTCATTTGATTGCACCTTATCTCCGAAATCGCTATCTTTTTTATACGGATTGACTAAAGTTATAATTGAAGCGCTAAGTGCAAGAGATAAGCAATCAGTTGATGAAATGTGCTTTTTCATTTCAGCGAAGTGACCGCTTATCTCAGCCCACAAGGCGATTTTTTGTAGCGGAGTGGGAGTTCCCACCCTAACTTAATGCAAAGTCATAGCGTGACTGTTATAGTAGCCTCTCTATGGCTTTGCTTTTTATCTTTTTTCGTATTTTTTACCCAAAGATTCATTCTGAAAAATCAAATATTCAAGCACAAGAAAAAATATGCTATACTGTTTGTGAATCATGAAAGGAAGTGCCAAGTGCAATGAGAATTGCTGTTGATGCGATGGGTGGCGATAATGCACCACAAGCGATTGTGGAAGGTGTATTACTAGCCAGTAAAGATTTTCCAACAATTGAATTTCAATTATATGGAAAAGAATCAGAAATTAGAAAATATATGACCGATCAACCAAATATTAAAATCATTCATACAGACGAGAAAATTAATAGTGACGATGAACCCGTTCGCGCGATTCGCCGTAAGAAGCAAGCGTCAATGGTTTTAGCGGCACAAGCCGTTAAAAATGGCGAGGCCGATGCGATTTTTTCAGCCGGTAATACAGGAGCGCTTTTAGCTGCGGGCTTATTGATTGTTGGACGAATCAAAGGGATCGAACGTCCAGGATTATTATCGACGATGCCAGTCATCGGTTCGGATATTGGTTTTGATTTATTAGATCTTGGTGCAAATGCTGACAATAAACCTGAACACCTCGTGCAATATGGAATTTTAGGTTCTTTTTATGCGGAAAATGTTCGAGGCATTAAAAAACCACGTGTCGGTCTATTGAATAATGGAACCGAAGAAACAAAAGGTAGCGAATTAACGAAGAAAACTTTTGAGTTGCTATCACAAGAAGAAAGCATTCATTTTATTGGTAACGTTGAAGCGCGTGATATTTTAACCGGTGTGGCCGACGTTGTTGTAACGGATGGTTTTACTGGAAATGCCGTTTTAAAATCAATCGAGGGAACCGCGTTAAATATTGTTAGTTTGTTGAAGAAATCAATTTTAGACTCTGGCTTAAAAGGTAAAATTGGTGCGTTACTGCTTAAAGATGCCTTGAAAAATTTAAAAAATGAGATGGATTACGCCAAATATGGTGGAGCGGTCTTGTTTGGACTAAAAGCGCCAGTTGTAAAAACGCATGGATCAACTGGACCAGAAGCGGTGGCGACAACGATTCGTCAAATTCATACAATGTTAGAATCAAAAGTTGTCGAACATCTAGTTGAAAAATTTGAACCAAAAACAAACGATTAAGAGGTTTTTTATGACTTCAAATCGACATAAATGTTACAAAATTGAAAAAAAGCTAGACAAATTCGCAATAAATCGCTAAAATTGGTATAGCTCTTTTTTGACCTTGTTAAATAATGTGGAGGTGAATGCAATTGACGCGTGATGAAATATTTGCAAAAGTAGCATCCGTAATCGCTAATCATTTTGAAATCGAGAAAGACCAAGTAACCGATACGATGAGAATTAAAGAAGATTTGAATGCTGACTCAATCAGTGTCATGGAATTTGTTCTAGAATTAGAAGAAAATTTTTCAACTGAAATTTCAGATGAAGATGCTGAACAAATCCAAACTGTAGGTGCAGCAGTTGACTATATCGAAAAAAATTTAGCTTAATCAATCGAACAATGAAAGGCAATGGATGAACCAATAGTCCATTGCTTTTTAGTATGAAAAGATTTATTATACTATCCAAAAAAACTACCCTCCTGTATAATAAAAGCAAGAAAAAATTTTACACAAGTGTTTGATTTAGGACACTTGTGTTTCTTTTTTGTCCCCTGACTTGTCAAATTAAACGCAAGCCTTTCCAAAGAAGAGCTCATAAGGTGTTTTCCAATACGTGAATGAATAGTTTACACTCATACCTGACTGATCCGCTAGTTCGGACAAAGGCAGGTACTCGTTTTCGCTCATACGAAATTTAATTTGTCGGTTGTCCTTTCGGACTTCCTCCTTCTTCATTTTCTGTTCACTTATACTCATCAGTCCTCCTATAAAAAGGCTCCCTATACAGTCACTTTTTCTTTCCACTCCTTCTTCGTGGGTGATTTTAAAAGATAAATTGGACATTCCTGCTTAATGAATAGATCCCGTATGGGATTTTATTTTTTATTTAAAACTTTGCAACAGAACCTAATTGCTTAACAACAGGCTTTAACTGATTGTCTAGTAGCAGGCATTGATTCTATATCAAGCTCACATTCGTTCGGTCAGGACAATCCCTAACAACCCGTCGTTACAAAAATTCAAGTTTGATGTAAATGCTCAGAAAAAGATTGTAACACCTAAATAAGAAAACGCTTTCACCTTTCTATAAAATATGCTAAAATAAAAATTACAAAAAATTTTTTTGTAAACTAAATATTAGAAAGGAAAGAGGGTGAAAAATGAAAAAAATACAAGTATTTTGAAGTGGTTAGTTGTTATGGTAGCTTTAGGTGGACTTCTCATGTTTGAGAACAAATTATCTTACGCAGATATAATTGATAATGAAGGTAACATTGTTTTAGAAGTTAATGAAAGTGACATAAGTTTTTACAATGAAACATTTGATTCTTTATTAGACGAGGGGTATGTTACTTCAGAAGATATAATGGTTAGATACCCACTATCAATAAGAAAAGTAAACGTAAAAGTAACGACTGAATACTCTGATTACACGCGAATTTCAGACGATCTTAAAACAGGACCTGCAGGAGGAACAATTGTCGCAAACAAAACTATTACCCTATCTGGAGGAACTACAGGTAACGTTTCTGGTATTTCTGTACAATCTGGAAAATCTACATCAAGTTCAATAGGTTATAGCTTGAATGTAGGCGGTAATAAAACAGCATATATAGGATATAGAGCTGTATACCGCGTTGAAAGAGGATTATAGAACAGCTAGTGTGTTATTCACGATAGCAACAGCTACACTGCTAAATTAGTAACACATGGGCAGTATGCTCTTATCTACAAAATGATAATAGTACCATTACATATTAAACTACTGATTAGTTTTGATTAGCTCTACATGAGTAACCTAAAATTTAACTAAATTTAATTTTAAAAAGGCTCTATCCCAAATGATGTAAAGCGCCTTTTAAACAGATAAACAATGTTCATTTTAAGTAGGAAGTACTCTTGGAACTCTCTGCTTATTTCTTTGTTTTCAAAGTTCGCTAAAATTTGAACTCTATAGTTATCAAAAATTACGATATATGTAGGCAATTTTAAAGTATTTTTAATTTGAGGTAGGCGCTAATATATCGATTTAGTCGACAGAAGTAAGCGTTTTCTAATGAATTGCATTTAATGTGAGTAACAAATAATATAAAATTAAATAATTACACTAATTTAATAGTATAAGTTATTCTAAGGGATGGAGCACCAACAAAATATATTTCTTAGTAGAAGGGAGGAAATAATTTTTTAGTAGTTTGGCATATATATTATAATAATAGGAGTGAAGAAAAGTGAAGAAAACATTTAAAATATTTCTTGTTAGTCTAGTATTTTTAGTTGGACTTGTTATTACAAATAATGTCTTAGCTGATGATATTACTGCAACAAACATTCCCAATCCATCTAATATCCAAGCGACACTAATCACATCTGAATCTGATAAAGTAAGTGAAACTATATTAGTCGATACAAATACAACTTTAACGGAACAAGAAAAGCTTGATTTAATTAAAGAAATAGAGAATAGTAAAAAGGGTTTAATGCCTCAATCTGATTGGGCAGTAGTAACTTTTTTTGCTATTAGAAGTGGTAATACAACAAGTGTTGAAATTATAGCTAGATATGATTCAACAACGTCGGCATATCAATTATGGTGGGATAGCATTACTGTTCAAAACTTAAACCTAATTAATAAAGTAACTTATAAAAAATTTGTTAACGTTCATCGAGTTTTTCCAGGAAGCTTAGGGGGAACTACTTCGATTGGATTTGTAACTGTTCCTAAAAGTGAAACAAAAGTGTATATTAAAACAGCTGGAACGTCTCTTAATACTTATGCTTATGGTTGGACTTCTGGAATTGAGTTTGGTGGAAATGTAACGATGAACTAGAAAGGATTTTTTCATGAATTTACAAGCAGAAGTTGCAATAAAGTATATTGAAGAAAAATTTGATGTCGAATTGTTAGCAGTGACGGAGATTCCTAAAGACCTTTATAACCGAATTTGTGAAAATGCACTACTCTCCATCTGTAACGAAGAAAAATTAAATCAAAAAGATTTTCAGTTTAGAATTTATAATATTAAGTGCAACAAATATTCTGAATTATATTTTTTAAATAAAAGTCATTTCCATCCATATTATGGACTTACTAATCCAGAGAAACCGTTGTTACTTGCCTTTATTGAGGAAAATACAGGATATATGTCAATTAACTCTTCTCGTCTTTTTTTAGAAATTGATGTTTATATTGGTATTACTCATGAGGATCTTATATCTGAAAATAATAGATATAAACAGTATACGATAAGTAAAAAGACACTTGATGTGTATCAAAAACAAGATATGTCTATCTCAGATATTAGAGATATAATTAAATAAAGCAAAAAATACTAGTCGTCTGAATTGCACCCCCATTGTTAGACTGTCAATTTTAGTTTTATTTGGCAAATTTTTAGGTTATAAACGACAATATAATTATATCG
The DNA here is from genome assembly GCA_019116505.1 of Candidatus Enterococcus avicola. Classification (GTDB taxonomy): domain Bacteria; phylum Bacillota; class Bacilli; order Lactobacillales; family Enterococcaceae; genus Enterococcus_I; species Enterococcus_I eurekensis. The sequence continues at coordinate 4,952 of DXBN01000048.1, forward strand.
AAAAAAAGTAATTGTGCAGAAAATAATGGCTCTTTAACAATAGGGTTGGTAAAAATTTAGACAATCTTTAGAATAGAGTCATTGGATCAAGCAGCTAATTTCACTGCTTGATTCTTTTTATTTGTTTGAATCGTTTTGGTTTTAAAATACTTGCCACGGTTGATAAAGATCCTAGTTTTAAAGTTAATGAAGTTGCGGAATCCATAAGCTGTTCTTTTTAGCACTTTAATATGATTGTTTGTAGCCTCTACAAGACCATTTGAATAAGGTAATGTGAGAGAAGGGATGGTTTCTTTCTCAGAATAGTGTAGACTACTCAGAAACGATTGATAGATTTCATAGCTTTTTTCAATGCATCACTATAGAATAGTAAGCGATCAACAATTTCTGTTTTTGTTAAGTGGGTCTTAAAAGAAGGCGCCAATAACGTTTTTCTGCTTTATAATATTTAGTGTTGTTGAAAAAATTCGGTTGGCTCTTCTTTTAGATAATAAAAGAAATCCAATGGTCAAAGTAGATTCGATTAAAATAATGTAGAACAAGAATGAGTGCTTAGGGTGGATATATAGGATGAATAATTTAGTAACGAATCAAATATTTGTTTTTTAACAAGTTTGCTAAAGATTGTATAAGGAGTAACTTTCCAAGTAGTTAAATGTGTTTTCTGAGATATCTTGATTTTAAATGTTCTGTAAATACAATTTTATTTTGTTCTTTATCTAAGTATTTTGGGTAATTAGAAACGACATTAGCGGACCGAAGAAAAATGCCTTGCGCCCGTTGCGTCTGATATTGAAGCCGTAACTCACTACGTTCGAACGGCTTCAACAACTACAGGCTCAATCAGAGGTCGTGAAATGAGCGTTTAGTGACAAGTAATAAACAAAGAATTATTTGAAAGTGTACTGTGTTTTCAAAAAGATTCTGGCTTATTACCGAGTCACTGCTCATTTCATACCGTTTCGAAACGGTCTCGTAGCTTCCAGCAACAAGACGATTTTTTGTAGGGGAGCGGACAAGGCAAAAAAGCTTTACTTCTGTTCATGTGTGATACTGTGAAGTGTCACATTCATGTTATTGAATAAATCATACAATAATGAACGATTTTTAGAAGAAATTGACAAATAAAAGCAAAAGAATTCATTAGGAAGCGGTAGCTTAGGTTTCATAATTATTGAAAAACGATTATAATAGTAAGGTATGACTATAAAAGAAAGGACTGTATTAGATGGACCAAGGCTTACTAAAAAAAATTAAAGAAGAATATAGCATCACTTTTTCAAAAGGAGAGCTATTAGAGCAAGCTTTTACCCATTCATCTTATGTGAATGAGCATCGATATTTACAATTATCTGACAATGAGCGCTTAGAATTTTTAGGCGATGCCGTGTTAGAGTTGCTCGTTTCACAATTTTTATACCGCGAGTATCCGAATGTGCCAGAAGGGAAACTCACAAAATTACGCGCTGCGATTGTCCGTGAAGACAGTTTAGCAAAATTTGCAAAGGAATGTTCCTTTGATCAATACATTCGTTTAGGAAAAGGGGAAGAACATTCCGGTGGTCGCACACGTCCAGCGTTACTTTGCGATTTATTCGAAGCTTTCCTTGGAGCGTTGTATATCGATCAAGGCTTAGAAGGCGTGAATTTATTTTTAGAGAAATTGGTTTTCCCTAAAATAACTGCGGGTGCTTTTTCACATGAGATGGATCATAAAACGAAGTTACAAGAAGTATTGCAACAATCAGGCGATGTGAATATTGAGTATCGCTTAATTAAAGAAGAAGGACCGGCGCATAATCGTCAATTTTGGACAGAAGTTCATTGTAACGAACGAAAAATTGGAGAGGGCTACGGCAAATCGAAAAAATTAGCAGAACAGGCAGCCGCATCGAATGCTTTAAAGAAAATTCTGCATTAAGAGAGGATCAACAGTGTATTTAAAGCGAATTGAAATTGTAGGATTTAAATCGTTTGCCAATCGAACGATTATTGATTTTGAAGAAAATATTACAGCGATTGTCGGTCCCAATGGCAGTGGTAAGAGTAATATTACCGAAGCGATTCGCTGGGTCTTAGGTGAACAGTCAGTTAAGAGTTTACGTGGCGGTCGCATGCCGGATATTATTTTTGCAGGTTCAGATACGCGCAAGGCGTTAAACATTGCGGAAGTAACGATTGTCTTATCGAATGAAGATCAATATTTACCGCTAGAATATAATGAGATTAGTGTGACTCGTCGAATTTCACGTAGTGGGGATAGCGACTATTTCTTGAATAAGCAAGCCTGTCGTTTGAAAGACATTCAGGAATTATTTATGGATTCTGGTTTAGGAAAAGAATCGTTTTCGATTATCTCGCAAGGGAAAGTCGAAGCGATTTTTAGTAGTAAGCCAGAAGATCGCCGTGGAATCTTTGAAGAAGCGGCAGGGGTTTTAAAATACAAGCAGCGTAAAAAGCAAGCCGAACAAAAATTATTTGAAACAGAAGATAATTTAAATCGCGTGCAAGATATTGTTTATGAATTAGAAGAGCAACTTGCGCCACTTGCGACGCAAAGTGCCAATGCCAAGCAATATCTAGGGCTAAAAGAAACCTTTACAGAATTAGATATTTCGTATATTGTGGCCGAGATTGCTGAAGCAAAAGAAAAATTTGATGAACAAAACCAACAATTGATGAAATTAAAGACACAGTTACAGGCGGCCAGTCAAGATGTTGTGAATGAAGAATTGGCGTTGAATCGTTTACGTGAGCAACGGAGCCAATTAGACGAACAATTAGAAGCGAAAAATGAGCAACAGTTGTCGGTCGTTGAGAGTTTAAAACAAGCACAAGGTCAGCGAGACGTTTTAATTGAACGTTCGAAGCATACTGAAAAAAGTGTGAGTGATTATCAAGAAAACTTAGTAGAAATCAACGAGAAAATTGAACAACTTGAAGAAGACAAGGCGACTTGTTTGGCGAATTTATCGCAAAAAAATGGTGAAGTTCAAACGCTTGAAAAAGCATTAGAACAAGGTGAAATCGAGTTAGCTCAATACCAAAAAACAGCGAAAGAATTAATCGAAGAACTTCGTGGACAATACGTGGACTACTTGCAGCAACAAGCGAGTACGAGTAATGAATTGAAGTACTTAGAACGTCAGTATTTGCAAGAAACCAATCAAAACCAACACGTCATGCAAAAGCAAGCGGCACTCGAAAAAGAATTGGCTGAAAAAGAAGCGATTTTTAAAACGAATGGCGCGCAATTAAAAGCTGAGCAGGCAGAACTGGATAAACAACGGGCGTCTTATGTTCAATTACAAGAAAAATTAAAAGAAAATCAAACACAATTTGAGCAAGGGCAAGCGAAGATGTTTGACTTGATGAAAGAATTGCAACAAGTCCAAGCACGTAGAAAGAGTTTGCAAGAAATTCAAGAGAACTATACCGGTTTCTACCAAGGAACGCGTCATATTCTGCAACATCGTCATGAGTTATCAGGAATTGTTGGAGCGGTGGCTGAATTGGTTGAAGTACCGGCCGAATATACTTTAGCGATTGAAACGGCTTTAGGCAATGCGGCGCAAAACTTAATTGTTGAAACCGAAAGCGATGCGCGCCAAGGAATCTCTTTCTTGAAACGCAATCAAGGGGGACGTGGGACGTTTTTACCGTTAACCACGATTCATGCGCGTCAAATCCCGGTCAGTATTCAACAACAAGCCACTAGTGTTGAGGGCTACTTAGGTGTTGCTAGCGAGCTTGTTTCTTATGAAGAAAAGATTGCCGGTGTTATGGGTAATTTACTAGGTACGACACTGATTGCCGAGGATTTAGAATCTGGAAATGCGTTGGCGCGTAAATTACAATACCGTTATCGTGTTGTAACGCTCGAAGGGGATATTATGCACGCCGGTGGATCAATGACTGGTGGAGCAACGAAACGTGGTCAGCAAGGCAGCTTGTTTAGCCAAAATCAAGAACTGCAACAATTAACCACTCGTGGTGAGCGTTTAACCGAGCGTTTGCAAGTCGTGGAAAAGCAAGTGAAATCATTTGAAGAACAAATGAAGTCAGCGCGAGCAACGTTAGAGCAGTTACGTGATTCTGGTGAAAAAGCGAAAATGTCTGAACAAGATGCGCGTAATCAGCAACAACATCTACAAGCAGAGATTGAACGAATTCATAAAGAGATGAAAATCTTTTCTTATGAAAACGAGCATGTTCAAACGTTCTTAGCTTCTTATCGGGAAGAAAAAGAACGTAATGAAACGTTACTGCAAGAAATTGAAGCAAAGTTAACACAAATTACAAATGAGATTCAAACGTTAACGAACGAAGAAGACAGCTTGGAAGAAAAACGCCAAGCCGCAACCAAAAACGTGGCACATATTCAGTCACGTTTAGCAGTTTCAAAAGAGCAAAGTACGCACTTGCGCCAACAAATGTCGAACTTCATTCAACAAATCGAAGAACAAGAAAGCCGAGCAACGGTCATTCGTCAATATTTAGCGAACTTATCGACCGATTTTTCTAGTCATGAGATGACTGAAGAAGGTTTGCGTCAAAAAATTGAGCAATACACTGCTGAGAAAGAAGCCTTGCAACAAGCGCTGCAAGCAACACGTGATGAGCGATCAAGTGTGCAACATGCCATTCGTGAGAAAGACCAAATGTTAAGCGAAGCCAACAAGCAACAAAAAACCTTGCTGGAAGAAAAAACCGCGCTTGAAGTCGAGAGTAGTCGTTTAAATATATTACTCGATAATCGTTTAGTTTACTTACAAGAAGTCCATCATGTGACTTACGAGCAAGGATTGGCTACGTATGGCTTAATCGAAAAAACAGAGGAACAACAAGCGAAAATTCAAGAGTTACGTCAAGAAATGACCGCTTTGGAACCCGTCAATATTCAAGCAATTGAACAATTTGAATTAGTCAAAGAACGTTATGATTTCTTAACGGGGCAACAAAAGGATTTAATTTCAGCTAAAACACAGTTGTTTGAAACGATGTCTGAAATGGACGAGGAAGTGAAGAGTCGCTTTAAAGAAGTTTTTGAAGGCGTTCGTCGTGAATTCAAAAAAGTCTTTCCAAATATGTTTGGTGGCGGTCGAGCAGAGTTGATTTTAACCAATCCAGATGATTTGTTACATACCGGAATTGAAATTGAAGCACAACCACCAGGGAAAAAGTTGCAAAACTTAAGCCTGCTTTCTGGTGGGGAACGGTCATTAACTGCGATTGCTTTACTATTTTCAATTATTCAAGTCCGTCCCGTACCGTTTTGTGTCCTGGATGAGGTTGAAGCAGCTTTAGATGAAGCCAATGTTTTACGCTTTGGGAATTATTTACGGACATTCCAAAAAGCGACACAATTTATTGTCGTGACGCATCGAAAAGGCACAATGGAGTCGGCCGATGTCCTATATGGTGTAACCATGGAAGAATCGGGCGTATCCAAAATCGTTTCTGTTCGTTTGGAAGACGTCGCGCAAGATGTAGAAATACAACAGTTAGAAGGAGTCAAACATGATTAAATTAGTGGCCATTGATTTAGATGGAACGTTATTGAATGGAAAAAAAGAAATCTCACCAAAAAATAAAGCGGCGATTGCTAAAGCAAAAGCTCAAGGCGTGAAAGTTGTCATTTGTACCGGTCGTCCTTTATCAGCGATTCATCCATTTTTATCAGAGTTAAATTTAGAAGAAGCCGGCGATTACAGTGTGACGTTTAATGGTGGACTCGTTCAGTGCAACGATACGGGTGAAATTATCGAAAAAAATAATTTGCGCTTTGAAGATTTAAAAACATTAATCCAATTAGCGCAAGCGTTAGATTTACCACTAGATATTTTGTCGGAAGAAAAAGTGTATCATCTACCGACTTCTGAAACCAATCAATCATTGTACGCAACGATGAACCCTTTATTGACGCATTTTTCGGTAGGGCTGGATGAATTGGATCCAGAACGTATTTATAATAAGGCGGTTATCGGTTTTGACCAAGTCTTTTTAGACCAACAAATCAAAAAAATTCCAGAAGACATTCGCGAACAGTTTGAAGTCATAAAAAGTCGTGATATGTTGTTGGAATTTATGCCGCAAGGTGTGACAAAAGCGTATGGCCTTTCATTATTAGCGCGTGATTTGGGATTAGAACCAGCCAACGTGATGGGGATTGGCGATGAAGAAAATGATTTATCGATGATTGCTTATGCCGGAATTGGTGTGGCAATGGCAAATGCAACCGCAGAAGTCAAAGCAGCAGCCGATGTACAGACCGCTTCGAATGAAGAAGACGGTGTGGCACTAGCCATTGAAAAATATGTGTTAAATGAGAGGAGGTAATCCACATGGGATTGTTTGATAAATTAAAAAAAGCGTTTATTAAAGAAAAAGAAGAAGAACAACAACTCGTTGAAGAGCAACAAGAAGAAAAAATTGACGAGAGTGCTGATGAAGAAGCCACTGAGGGAAGTGAAGGATTCGTTCAGGCCGATGAACCAAGCCAGTCTGAGGATCTAACCGAAGAAGTCGCAGAAGTTATGGATGTACTTGAAGCAGAGCCAGAACCAGCTGTTGAAGCGGTGAGTGAACCCATCGAAGAAGAAAGCGTTCAAGAAAAATACGATAAAGGCTTAGCTAAAACGCGTAAAACATTTAAAGAACGCATGAATGAATTATTTGCCAACTTCCGGAGTGTTGATGAAGATTTCTTTGAAGAAGTCGAAGAAACGCTAATTGGCGCTGACGTTGGTTTTGAAACATCGATGCGTATTGCAGAAGAATTACGTCAAGAAGTGAAGTTGAAAAATATTAAAAAACCAGGCGCTGTTCAAAATGCGATTATTGAAAAGTTAGTTGATCTATACGAAGCCGAAGGAATGAATGAGGTCAACGATTTAAACCTTCAGCCCAATGGGTTAACAGTGATGTTGTTTGTTGGAGTCAACGGTGTCGGTAAAACAACAAGTATCGGGAAATTAGCCCATGAATACAAGCAAGCTGGTAAAAAGGTCTTATTAGCAGCAGCCGATACTTTCCGTGCCGGTGCAATTGATCAGTTGGTTGTTTGGGGTGATCGTGCGGGCGTTGAAGTTGTTCGTGGAGCAGCAGGCGGTGATCCAGCAGCAGTGGTGTTCGATGCGATGGTCAAAGCCAAAGAGCAACAAGCGGATGTGTTACTGGTGGACACCGCTGGTCGTTTACAAAATAAAGTCAATTTAATGAAAGAACTCGATAAAATTAAACGGATTATCCAACGGGAAGAGCCGAATGCGCCACACGAAGTCCTACTCGTATTAGATGCGACAACAGGTCAAAATGCGATGATCCAAGCAAAACAATTCAAAGAAACAACCGATGTGACGGGGCTCGTCTTAACGAAATTAGATGGCACGGCAAAAGGTGGGATTGTTTTAGCGATTCGTAATGAATTGCATTTACCTGTGAAACTTGTCGGCCTTGGCGAAGGCATCGATGATTTAGAAGTTTTCAATCCAAATGATTTTGTGATGGGTTTATTTAAAGGATTAATGGAAGAAGAATAAGTAAGGGAAAGGAGCGAGTGATCGTTCCTTTTTTCAATTAATCGAATACAAAAACTTTCCTAGCATGAGAAACGTTTTTCGTAAGTGATAAACAAAAAAGAAACCCTTTCGCTTGTTCTTTGATATAATAGAATTTATTATGAATGAAAAAAGGAGCCTCACTATGAATTTTAAAATCCTCCTATCGAAAAAGGAGTTGCAACCTTATTTACTTAAAGCTCGCTATGGTGTTGAACGTGAAGGCCAACGCGTAACTTTAGATGGAGACTTAGTCAAAACGAAACATCCGACAAGTTTAGGAAATCGTCAATTCCATCCCTATATTCAAACAGATTTTGCTGAAACGCAGTTAGAATTAATTACGCCTGTTGCTGAGAGCATTCCAGAACTTTTTGCATTCTTATCAGGAATTCATGATGTGGCGTATCGTTCGATGAATCCATCTGAAATGATTTGGCCGCTAAGTATGCCACCTGCTTTACCTGAAAAAGAAGGAGACATTCCAATTGCTGATTTAGAGCGTTTCTCTGATGTTTTGTATCGTCGTTATTTGGCTAAAACATATGGTCGACGTAAACAAATGGTTAGCGGGATTCATTTTAATTTTGAGTTTAGTGACGAACTCTTACAAAAAATGTTTGCACTTCAAAATGAATATACCGATTACACTGAATTTAAAACAGAAGTTTATTTAAAAGTGACGCGTAACTATTTACACTACTCATGGCTAGTGACGTATTTATTCGGGGCAACGCCAACGAGTGAAGCCAATTATTTTGAAGAATCTGAGCAAATAAACGAACCTGTTCGTAGTATTCGTAATAGCTCTTATGGTTATAAAAACCACGATGATGTCCAAGTTTCATACGAAAATCTAGCCTGTTATTTAGCAGACTTGGAGCGAATGGTTGTTGAAGGTAAATTATCTGAAGAAAAAGAATTTTATTCATCCGTTCGTTTCCGCGGTGGGAAAAAAATGGCCGATTTGGCTACAGAAGGTATTCGTTATATTGAATTGCGCAATATTGATTTGAATCCCTTTGGCTATTGGGGAATTAGTGAAGAACAAGTCGAGTTCTTGCATTTATTCTTGTTATTCTTATTATGGCAAGATGAAGGGGTCGACGCGAATGAGTGGGTCACTGAAGGGGAACACAAAAATGAAAAAGTTGCCTTAGAGCACCCATTAAATATCACGACTTATCAAGCAGAAGCAGTTGCGTTACTTGAAGGACTAGCGAACTTTGTTGAAGAACGTGAATTAGATATCTCTCCTAATTTATTAGCAAGTATTTTCCAAATGGTTGAAGATCCGTCAACGACATTGGCTGGTAAATTGTACCAAGCCAGTCAAGCAACGTCACAAAAAGCCGTAGCAACTACCATCGCGAATGAAAATTATAAACGTGCTTGGAAACACCCCTATCAATTAGCTGGTTTCACCCAAATGGAATTATCTACGCAAATTTTGATGTTCGATGCGATTCAAAAAGG
>DXBN01000049.1 GCA_019116505.1 Candidatus Enterococcus avicola
AAGCTTTCTGTCGCCATTGTTCCCATGCCTCCAAGAATACTAAAAAAGTCGCGCATTGATTACCCTTCTTTCACTTCAAAGTATTTTTTAAATCGCTCATTGTATTTATAGAAGGCCCACTTCATTCGTAAGAAACGACTCAGCGAATGGTCTTTTTCATAAAAAATTGTTGTTCCCCAATGTCCAGCTTGTAATAATTTTTTACCACGTTCTTTTTCAGCATTTTCATTGGCGTAGGCTAAAAAGACTTTCTTTGGAACACCTAACCATAGTTTGGATTGATCAGAGTCTCTTTTACCATACACAGTTCCTTTAAACTCACGATTGAATACTAAATCATCCGTAATAAATTTCGCTAAGTTTAAGCCGTTTAAAGTTAGAAAGAAACTACTTCTACCTTGACGCAAATTAATTTCAAAAAGTTTATATTCATCATCTCTTGCATCGTATTTCAAGTCAAAATTCGCAAAACCAACATAATTAATGTCTTTTAAGAATTTCTCAATGCGATGATAGAGCTTTTCGTCTTCATCTGGTAAAATCACAACATAGTTACCCACAGATCCTGGACTAGGATCTTCTAACAACGGGTGACCTAAGCCCATCAAACGAACTTGATGATTATGATCAACGTACGCGTTCAACACACGCATATTACTATCATCACCTGGTATAAAATCTTGCGCAATCATTTCGCTTTGGTAACCAGCTTGATAAATGCGTTCAATAATGACGTCAAATTCATTTCTATCATGTATAATAAAAGCTTTTTTTCGTCCTTCAAACTCAACAGATAACCATTCCACACTATTGGCTGGCTTCAAAGCAATCGGAAAATCAAACGGCAGTTCATCCTCGTATTTCCCCGATTTTAAAGCATTTTTTGTAATAATTTGTGTTTTAGGATATGGCAATTTATATTTCTCACAAACATCATAGAAAGCTACCTTATTGACTAAATTTTTAAATAAATCATAGTCATTGGCAATAAATGTATAATAGGGTGCTAAGACCGCTTTATTTTGCGATAAAAGTTCTGCATAACCATCGCCACAAGGAATTAACAAATAGGTAACGTCCGATTGATTGTAAGTTGTTTGAGCCAATTCCAGCAATGTTTGAGTAAAAATTGGATCCTTATCAAATCCTTCGGTTGGATGGACCGTAACAATTTGACTATCTTTCGTTGGTGCTAGAACGATTCCAGCATGAGCTTCTGATTTAATTCCATAAGCTTCATGAAATGACTTAGCCATCCCATAAACATTCATGTCACTCCCTAGTAAAATAGGGACAAATTTCTTTTGTACCATTTTAACACTCTCTTTTCCCAAGATTTTCTTCATCTCAACCATCCTACCATAAAAAAACATGCATTTTTAAAGATTTCTTCAATTTTATTTGAAATTAACGATTTTTCTCACGGAGCTTCTCAGCAAATTCATTGATTTTACGAATTCGATGATTAATTCCTGATTTCGAAATCACACCTGAAGGGACCATTTCCCCGAGTTCCTTCAAACTAACTTCTGGATTTTCAATACGTAAATGGGCAATTTCTTGCAATTTTTCAGGCAAAGCGCTCAAGCCAACTCGCGCTTCAATGAATTCAATATTTTCAATTTGTTTAGAAGCAGCATCAATCATTTTGTTCATATTGGCTGTTTCGCAATTGACAATACGGTTAACAGAGTTACGCATATCCCGCACAATTCGAACATCTTCAAACTTCAACATGGAATTGGTTGCACCAATCAATGTGAGAAAGTCAGCAATATGTTCGGCTCCCTTTAAATAAGATATATAACCATTTCTGCGCTCAAGTGTCCGAGCATTTAAATCATAATAATTGAGCATATCACAAATATCTTGATTATGCTCTTCATACGTTGAATAAATTTCTAAATGATAACGACTCGTTTCAGGATTATTCACGGAGCCTGACGCCATAAAAGCCCCACGTAAATAAGAACGCATTTTTTGAGAATTCCCCATAATGTCATCGGAAACATGACTATGGACCATCATACCTTCTAAGATACTTAAATCATCAAGAACATCTTTTGTTTCTTGTTTTAATCGCACAATATAAACATTGTTCTTCTTTAATTTCATCCGACGGCGAACAAGTAATTCACTGCGAACATTATAATGATCTTTCAATAATGAATAAATACGACGAGCAATTGCCGCATTCTCAGTCTGAACATTTAATATAAATTGCTGATTTTGAATACTTAAGGAACCGTTCATCCGGATTAAAGCAGCTAATTCAGCCTTTGCATGCTCACGATGAACTTCCAATGTTGTTAATTCTTTTTTTACTTCTGATGCAAAAGACATCTTATCACCTCTTTTTTTCTAGATTCCAGTAACCTTATTAATACAAAATTCTTAGTAACTCTTCAACAACTTTATCACCGTCATGGAAGACGCCACCGTCTCGTAACTCTAAGAAATCTGTCGAAACGACGCGACAACCTTGCGCTCTTAAATCATTAAAATCATGTGTTACCTGAACGAGGTATTCATCATAGACTTCAAAATCCATGTACCCTTCTGGAACTTTTTCGGTATTAACCAAAACAGTATCAATAAATGGTTGCTTCAAGTGATGATGCAAAATTTTTATATGATCAGCATCTGAGAAGTGCTCCGTTTCACCTTTTTGTGTCATAATATTACAAACATAAACAGTTTCTGCTGTCGTTTGGAGTAATGCTTCACCAATTTCTGGGATCATTAGATTTGGTAGAATACTTGTAAATAAGCTTCCTGGACCTAAGACAATTAAATCGGCCTCTAAAATCGACGTGACAACTTTTCGGGCAGCTTTTGGTGTTGCTCCACAAGCTTGAGTAACAAAAACATGATCAATTGTTTTACGATGTTCCGCAATTTTTGATTCACCAGAAACACTCGTACCATCTTTGAAAACGGCATGTAAAACTAACGGTTGATCGGATGAAGGATAAACTTTCCCTTGAACATGCATCATCGTTGAAAGAAGTTGAATCGCTTCATAGGTACTCTCACGCATTTCAGACATCGCTGCAATAATCAAATTTCCCAAAGCGTGATTCGCTAAAAATTTATCTTCTTTTTTAAAACGATACTGGAAAATATCAGCATATAATTGCGGCATATCTGATAAGGAAACTAGGACATTTCTTAAGTCCCCTGGTGGTGCCATTGTTGTTATGGATTCACGCAACTCGCCACTACTACCACCATCATCGGCCACCGTCACGATAGCTGTGATATCCATACTTTGATTTCGTAAACTTTTTAAAAGGACAGGTAAGCCTGTCCCCCCACCGATGACCACAACTTTCGGTTTACGAATACGATACGTTTTTAATTTCATGAGCGGTTAACCGTTTCTTTCCGCTTATCTTTGTCGCGGTGTGTCGTATTGACTTTATATTCATCTTTAAACGATTCCGTTAAACGTTTTGTTAACGCAACCGAACGATGTTGTCCACCTGTACAACCGATAGCTACTGTTAAACTACTTTTGCCTTCTTTAATATAGCCTGGAACAATACTATGCAATAGTTGATTAAACTGTTGATAGAAACTTTCTGTTTCAGGGAAACTCATCACATAATCATACACGGGTTGATCCAAGCCTGTTTGCGGTCTTAACTCTGAAATATAATGTGGGTTTGGTAAAAAGCGCACATCCATCACGATATCAGCATCAATTGGAATCCCATATTTAAAACCAAACGATAACATTTCAATTCGGAATCCACTTTCTTTTGATGCTTTGAACTCATGATTAATCGTTTCACGCAATTGACGCGGTGTTAAATTTGTCGTATCGATCACAATTGATGCTTGTGTTTTTAAATCATCTAAAATTGCGCGTTCTTTACGGATTCCTTCAGTGATTAAACCATCCATAGCTAACGGATGTGTTCTGCGAGTTTCTTTGTAGCGTGAAACCAACTCACTATCAGAGGCATCTAAAAACAAGACCCGCGTATCGATAAAGGCTGTATTTTCAATACTAATTAACATACTTTGGATTTCTTCAAAAAAAGAACGAGAACGTAAATCAACAACTAATGCTATTTTCGTTACTTTACCAGATTCTTTTACTAATTCCCAAAATTTCGGAATTAGATTGGGGGGCATATTATCAATACAAAAATAGCCCATGTCTTCAAAACTTTGAATTGCCACTGTTTTCCCAGCGCCACTCATACCAGTAATAATGACTAGCTCTAAACTTTCTGTCATCGCAATCAGTCCTTTTTAATTTTCTACTCACCATTGTAACACTCCGTGCGTGTCATGGCTATCGTTTTTCCTTAATGTTCATAAAAACAAAAAAACCACCTGATTAAACTTGATTAATACGCACGAAAAGACAGAGAAGAAACGTCTCTGCCTTTTCATCATTCATTAGCCTTTTTGTAATACTTTTTTTAAATATTGACCTGTGTAACTTTCGGCAACTTGTGCAATTTCTTCTGGAGTACCGGTAGCAAGTAATGTACCCCCACCCTCGCCACCTTCTGGTCCTAAATCGATTAAATAGTCGGCCGATTTAATCACATCTAAATTATGTTCAATGACTAAAACAGTATTCCCTTGATCAACTAAACGTTCTAAGACGACTAACAATTTGGCAATGTCTTCGGAATGCAAACCTGTCGTTGGTTCATCCAAGATATACAAACTTTTCCCGTGTGACTTTTTATGAAGTTCGCTCGCTAGCTTCATCCGCTGTGCTTCCCCACCCGATAAAGTTGTTGCCGGTTGACCTAAAGTCACATAGCCTAAACCAACATCGACAATTGTTTGTAATTTACGATGGATTTTAGGAATTGCTTTGAAAAACACAACTGCATCTTCAACGGTCAAATCTAAAATGTCGGCAATATTTTTTCCTTTATAACGAACTTCTAATGTCTCAGAGTTATAGCGTTTGCCATGACAAACTTCACATGGCACATAAACATCCGGTAAAAAGTGCATCTCAATTTTTAAGATACCATCACCTTTACACGCTTCACAACGACCACCTTTAACGTTAAAACTAAAACGACCCTTTTTGTATCCTCGTATTTTGGCTTCATTGGTAGCTGCAAATAAATCACGAATGTCATCAAAAACACTGGTATAAGTCGCCGGATTACTACGTGGTGTACGACCAATCGGGCTTTGGTAGATATCGATTAAGCGCTCAATGTGTTTATAACCCGTTATTTTTTTGAATTTCCCAGGTTTATTGGAGTTGCGGTTAATCTTTTGTGCCAAAGCTTTTTTCAAAATATCATTGACTAGTGTTGATTTTCCTGAACCTGAGACACCTGTAACGGCCACAAAACGCCCTAAAGGAAATTCGACCGATATATCTTTCAAGTTATTTTCCGTTGCGCCTGAGACTTTGATTGACAAACCATTGCCTTCACGTCGAACTTTTGGCACTGGAATTTTTCGTTTACCAGATAAATACTGGCCAGTTAAAGAATCAGGATTTGCTGCCACTTCTTGTGGTGTTCCATAAGCCACAACTTCACCACCCGCGTGACCTGCTCCTGGACCGATATCAATTAAATAATCAGCCGCCATCATCGTATCTTCATCGTGTTCAACGACAATCAAGGTATTTCCTAAGTCTCTCATTTTTCTCAATGAGCCTAGTAAGCGATCATTGTCACGTTGATGCAAGCCGATTGAAGGTTCATCTAAGATATATAAAACTCCCGAAAGATTGGAGCCAATTTGGGTAGCTAAACGAATACGTTGGGCTTCGCCACCTGATAAACTACCAGATGCACGACTTAAAGTTAAATAATTTAGTCCCACATTTTGCAAAAAGCTCAAACGATCATGAATTTCTTTGACGATTGAATGCGCAATGATTTTTTCAGCTTCAGATAACTCTAATCCTTCAACAAAATCAATCACATGATTAATTGAATAGTCACTGACTTCCCCAATATGCATATCGTTGACTTTCACTGCTAGAGCTTGCGGATTCAAACGATAACCATGACATGTTTGACAAGAAAGTTCCGTCATATATAAACGCATTTGTTCTCGTGTAAAATCACTATTCGTTTCATGATAACGACGATTGATATTAGTAATTACACCTTCGAAAGCCACCTCCACATCACGAATACCACCAAAATCATTTTCATAATGGAAATGGAAAGTCTCACCATTTGACCCATATAAGATGATTTGCTGATGCTCTTCTGGCAATTCTTCAAATGGCGTATCCATATCAATATTAAATTCGGCACAGGCTTGCTCAAGCATTTGCGGATAATATTGCGAACTAATTGGATTCCAAGGAATCAATGCCCCTTGACGCAACGTTTTTGAGCGATCAGGCACAACTAAATCAACATCGACTTCTAACTTGATTCCCAAACCATCGCATTCACTACAAGCTCCAAATGGCGCGTTGAACGAGAATAACCGTGGTTCTAACTCACCAACAGTAAAGCCACAATAAGGACAGGCATAATGTTCACTAAAGAGTAATTCTTTTTCACCATCGACATCAACTAGCGCATAACCTTCTGCTAATCGTAAGGCATTTTCTAAAGAATCAAATAAGCGTGAACGAATACCCTCTTTTACGACAATTCGATCGACGACAATTGCGATGTCATGCTTTTTGTTTTTTTCTAACTCTGGCGCTTCACTAACATCATAAATTTCACCGTTGACACGGACACGAACATATCCTTCTTTTTGAATGCGTTCAAAAACTTTTTTATGTTGTCCACGCTTTTGATTAACAAGTGGTGACAAAATTTGAATTCGACTGCGCTCGGGTAATTCCAAAACTTGATCAACCATTTGTTCAATTGTTTGACTTGTAATTTCAATATGATCGTTTGGACAAATGGGGTGTCCAATTCGAGCATACAATAAACGCATATAATCATTAATTTCTGTGACGGTCCCTACCGTTGAACGAGGGTTTTTACTCGTTGTCTTTTGATCAATTGAAATAGCAGGACTTAAACCATCGATACTATCAACATCTGGCTTATCCATTTGGCCAAGGAATTGACGAGCATAAGCCGATAAACTTTCAACATAACGTCGTTGCCCTTCGGCATAAAGCGTATCAAAGGCGAGAGAACTTTTACCGGAACCCGATAACCCCGTAATAACAACGAGCTCATCACGTGGGATTGTCACATCTATATTTTTCAAGTTATGAGCGCGTGCGCCCTTGATAATTATTTTATCATTTGCCATCATTTTGCTCCTTTATTGCGCTTTTAGTTCTAAGATTGTATCTCTTAGTGTTGCTGCTTTTTCAAAATCTAATGTTTTCGCTGCTTCGCGCATTTCTTGTTCTAATTTCAAAATAAAGAGTTCTTTTTCTTCTTTCGAAAGATCATTATAAGAGGTTGCAACATCGCTTCCATCTTCTTTTGCTACTTTTGAAATTGAAATCATTTGGCGAATATCTTTAATGATTGTTTGCGGAACAATGCCATGTTCTTCATTATATGCTTCTTGAATTTCACGCCTTCTACGTGTTTCATCAATCGCTCTTTGCATAGAATCCGTCATTTTATCCGCATACATAATGACTTTACCTTCCGCATTACGAGCCGCTCGACCAATCGTTTGCACGAGCGAACGCTCACTTCGTAAAAAACCTTCCTTATCTGCATCTAGAATTGCAACAAGCGAAACTTCGGGTACGTCAATCCCTTCACGCAGTAAATTAATACCAATCAATACGTCAAATTCTCCTAAACGTAAGTCACGAATGATTTCCGTTCTTTCTAGAGTTTTGATATCACTATGTAAGTATTTTACTTTAATACCAAGTTCTTTAAAGTAATCTGTTAAATCCTCTGACATTTTTTTAGTTAAAGTTGTGACAAAAACACGTTGATTTTTTGCCACACGTTCGTTAATTTCACCGACTAAGTCATCAATTTGACCCATAATCGGACGAACTTCAACGACTGGATCTAACAAACCAGTTGGACGAATAATTTGTTGAATAATATGGTCTGTCTGTTCATACTCATAAGGTCCCGGTGTTGCGGAAACGTAAATAATTTGATTGACATGTTTTTCAAATTCTTCTAGGCGTAATGGACGATTATCCAGTGCGGATGGTAATCGGAACCCATAATCAACGAGCATTTGTTTACGCGCACGGTCCCCATTATACATCCCTCGAATTTGAGGCATTGTCACATGCGATTCGTCAATTACAATCAAAGAATCTTCCGGAAAAAAATCCAGCAATGTATATGGCGGTTCGCCTTCTTTTCGACCATCTAAATGTCTCGAATAGTTTTCAATACCAGATGTATACCCCATTTCACGCATCATTTCAATATCGTAGTTGGTTCGTTGCTCTAAACGTTGGGCTTCCAACAGCTGATTATTTTGGTGTAATACCGCTAAACGCATTGTCAATTCATCTTGAATCGCTTGAATGGCTGTTTCTAAATGATCTTCATCCGTCATAAAGTGAGTTGCCGGGAAGATTGAAACATGTTCCACCTCATTCATAATCTCACCTGTTAACGCATCTACCTCACGAATCCGATCGATTTCATCACCAAAAAACTCGACTCTCAAAGCGCGCTCATCACGTGAAGCCGGGAAGATTTCGACCACATCACCGCGCACACGAAAACGCCCACGCTGAAAATCAATGTCATTACGTTCGAACTGAATTTCAACTAGCGCTCTTAAGACCTGATCACGGGATATTTCCATGCCCATTCTTAAAGAAACGACTTGTTTTTGATACTCCATCGGTGAACCTAAACCAAAAATACATGAAACCGAAGCAACAACGATAACATCATTTCGTTCTAACAATGATGATGTTGCGGAGTGACGCAATTTATCAATTTCATCATTGACACTCGAATCTTTTTCAATATACGTATCACTAGAGGGCACATAGGCTTCTGGTTGGTAATAATCATAGTAACTGACAAAGTATTCAACCGCATTTTCCGGAAAGAATTCCTTGAATTCGCCATATAATTGACCCGCCAGTGTTTTATTATGTGCAATAATTAAAGTCGGTTTATTGACCGACTGGATAACGTTTGAAATCGTGTACGTTTTCCCCGTTCCCGTAGCACCTAGCAAAACTTGGGCTTTTTGTTTCTCATTAATGCCAGAAACTAATTCTTGAATTGCTTGAGGCTGATCCCCTGCCGGCTGATATTTAGAAACTAAATTAAACTTTCGCGTGGTATCTCTTTCAATCATAAGATTTCCTACTTTCTATCAAATCTCATTCTGTCATTATTCTACCATAGCGAACATACTTTCGCTATTTTTTTCTCTTCAATTATAACGCTTTTACCTTTTCTTTATGTCATATCTTATAACACGACATGTTACGAATTATATTAAAATCCACTCATTTAAACTAAAAAGATTGATTATTTGGTTTTTATTACGTTATAATTTTACAACAGACTTATTACTGGAGGGATTTTATATGAAAAAAAGTCTAAAACTACTTTCTATTTTTTCAATTTTATTGACAGGGCTGCTTTTCACAACAAAAAATGTTGCAGCAGAAGAAACAACATACCAGATTGGAACTGATGTTACATTTGCTCCCTTTGAATTTCAAAATACAGATAATGAATACGTCGGAATCGATATTGATTTACTTAAAGCAATCGCTGATGATCAAGGGTTCAAAGTAAATTTTCAACCCCTAGGTTTTAACTCCTCGATTCAAGGTGTCATATCCAATCAATTAGATGGCATGATTGCTGGAATGAGCATTACCGAAGAACGAAAAAAAACATTCGACTTCTCTGATCCTTATTTTGACAGTGGTATTCAAATGGCTGTCAAAAAAGATAACGCGACAGTTTCTAACTACGAAGATTTAGCTGGTCAAACGGTCGGAGCCAAAGTCGGTACCGAAAGTGCTGCTTTTTTAGAAGAAAACCAAGAGAAATACGGTTACGAAATTAAAGTTTACGAAGACGCAACTGGATTATATGGTTCTTTAAAAAATAACGCTCTAATCGCCATCTTTGATGATGCCCCGATCTTAGGCTATGCAATCAATCAAGGTGAACCATTCAAACTTGTTGGCCAACCTGAAAAGGGGAACTCTTACGGTTTTGCTGTTAAAAAAGGCGAAAATCAAGAATTACTTGAAAAATTTAATATCGGTCTAAAAAAACTAAAAAACTCTGGTGAGTACGAACGAATCGTCAACACTTATATCACACAAAGCTCATCTTCAACCGAAACGATGAAGAAAATCGAACCACTAAAGGATAGCTATACCATCGCAAGCGACTCCGCTTTTGCTCCATTTGAATTTCAAAATACAGATAATGAGTATGTCGGAATTGATGTCGACCTCTTAAAAAGAGCAGCTGAACTTCAAGGTTTTACGCTTAAATTTAATCATATCGGATTTTCCGGCGCTGTCCAAGCTGTCGAGTCTAACCAAGCCGACGCCGTGATTGCCGGTATGACAATTACCGATACCAGAAAAGAAGTCTTTGATTTCTCAGACTCTTACTTTGATAGTGGCATTCAACTCGCAGTTAAGTCAGATAACACCAGTATTAAAAGTTATGACGATTTAGTAGGTAAACAAATTGGAGCTAAAGTTGGAACTGAAAGTGCTGACTACTTAGAAGCCAATAAAGAAAAATACGATTTTACTGTAAAATATTTCGATGCTGCCGATCAACTCTATGATGCTGTCCGTGTCGGTGCGATTGACGCTTTAATGGATGATTATCCAGTTATCGGTTATGCTATTGCTCAAGGGCAAGAACTAGCCACTCCACTTGAACGAATATCCGGTGGGCAATACGGCTTTGCTGTTAAAAAAGGCCAAAATCCGGAGCTTTTAGCGATGTTCAACGAGGCATTGAAAGAAATGAAAAGAACTGGTGAATACGAAGAAATTCTTGGAACGTATATCCATGATGGAAATCCACAGAAAGAAACCGTTGATGAATCGACCTTCTTCGGTATTTTAAAAAATAATTATCAAATTTTACTAAAAGGTCTAGGTCAAACGATTGTTTTAGCCTTGGTTTCTTTTGGGTTAGCATTAGTTGTCGGAATTATTTTCGGCTTAATGAGTGTTTCTCCAATTAAAGCTCTTCGTGTTTTCGCATCAATTTATGTTGATATCATTCGTGGTATCCCAATGATGGTCCTTGCCCTATTTATTTATTTCGGCTTATCTGATGCAATCGGTTTAACGATTCCTGACTTTACAGCCGGAGTTATTACCTTAACACTCAATGCTAGTGCGTATATCGCCGAAATTGTTCGTGGTGGGATTAACGCTGTACCGATTGGGCAAACAGAAGCCGCTCGTAGTCTCGGAATTTCTTACATGCGTACAATGCAAAAAATCGTTTTACCACAAGCGATTCGAATTATGATTCCTTCTTTTGTCAACCAGTTCGTTATCTCTTTAAAAGATACCACAATTATTTCCGTTATCGGAATCGTCGAACTCTTACAAACAGGTAAAATAATTGTTGCTCGTACAATGCAAACGACCAACGTTTATTTAATTATCGCAATCATGTACCTACTATTAATTACCGCATTAACCAAATTAGCAAAATCACTTGAAAAGAAGGTGAACTAGAATGACTGAAAAAATTATCATTAAAAATTTAGTCAAAAAATATGGTAACAATACCGTTTTAAAAAATATTAGCACGACAATTAACGAAGGCGATGTTGTTTGTATTATTGGTCCTTCAGGCTCAGGAAAATCAACCTTTTTACGTTGTTTAAATCGACTTGAGGAAACAACGAGCGGTAAAATTTATGTTAGTGGTGATGATTTAACCGCCGAAAAAACAAATATCAATAAAATCCGTCAACATATTGGGATGGTTTTCCAACATTTCAACTTATTTCCCCACTTAACAGTACTTGAAAACATTTTACTCGCACCAATGGATCTCAAAGGCCTTTCTCGTAAAGATGCGGAAGAAAAAGCCATTCGCTTACTAGACAGCGTTGGTTTAGCCGATAAAAATGGCGTATATCCGGAGAGTTTATCTGGCGGTCAAAAACAACGTGTTGCTATCGCCCGTGCACTAGCTATGGAACCTGATATCATGCTTTTTGACGAACCAACTTCCGCTCTCGATCCAGAAATGGTTGGCGATGTGTTGAACGTGATGAAACGTCTTGCCAAACAAGGAATGACGATGGTAATTGTGACGCACGAAATGGGATTTGCCAAAGAAGTTGCTAATCGCGTCATGTTCATTGATGGTGGTAATTTCTTAGAAGATGGTACACCAGAACAAATTTTTGAAAACCCACAAAATGAACGCACACAAGATTTTTTAAATAAAGTTTTAAATATTTAAATACAAAAGTAAGGTTGTTCGTAAAATTGTGTTAATGGGCCCAAAATGAGTAAAAATAATCGTCAAAATCGGTAGAGAATTTGTTTCTCTATCGATTTTTTGACATTAGAAAAGAGGGGACGTGCCTCCCACTCCCCTGCGAAAAATCTCCTTGTTTGCGAAAACTGCGAGACCGCTTCGAAACGGTATGAAATGAGCGAATAGTGACTGTAGTTATTGGAGCCGTTCGAACCTAGTGAGTTACGGATACAATATCAAGCTCTGCGTGACAGCTTGATAGCTTCAAACTCTAGTTAAGTGCTAAAGCACTAAACCAGAGTAATTCACATTTCGCCTTTTGACGCAGCTGGCACAAGGTATTTTCCTTTGGTTCGCTAGCGCTGTCTTCAAATTGTTTGCTAATTATCACATCAAGCTTCAGTGGGTCGAAAATTAATCCTTGAATGATGTAGGTGCGATCTATTAAAGGTATGTCCACAATTACGACAAAGAAACCGTGAACGTTTCAGCTCTAAATAGATTAACATGTTACGGAATAAAGCCATTTGCCTACGGGTGGTTTTTGTTCGATTCTTAACGAGTTCACCTTGATTTTTTCTCCCGCATTTCTCACAATGAGTCAGCTTATAAGTAAAAACTCCATTGGGAAAGTAATATTTTCATCTGTTAATCAAAGCATTTTTCTAGTATTATTGTCCAAGACACTTCACTCCTGTTTTGTTTTTGTTTTAGTCGACTACATTTTATCAGTTTGAGGCCTCTTTTTATCGTCAAAATTAAAAAAGTGATGAAAGAAAATATTATACAACCGAAAGTAACCGTCCAGAATTAACTGGACGGTTTTTCTATAAAAGTAAAACGCCCAACAATCTAAAAAGATTGCTGAACGTTTTGTTTTATTGATTTATTTTTTCTTACTACCACCAAAAGCATCTTTAACTTTATCAAAGAAACCTTCACTATACTGCTCATTTGTCTCATGTCCGCTAACTTTTGCATAATTTCGTAAAGCATCTTTTTGCTCTTCACTTAAGTTTCTTGGTGTCATAACTTTAACGGTTACTTGTTGGTCGCCGTTGCCGCCACCACGTAAGCGAGGTGCACCTTTTCCACGCAGGCGGAATTTTGCACCTGTTTGGGTACCCGCTGGAATTTTTAACTTCACATCGCCATGAACCGTTGGTACGTTAATCTCATCACCCAACGCTGCTTGAACAAAGTTTAATGGCAATTCATAATAAATTTCGCCACCGTCACGATCAAAGATATCACTTTCTTCTACATAAAAGACAACGTATAAATCACCGTAAGGACCACCATTTGTTCCCGCTTCACCTTGACCTGCTAAACGCATCTGTTGCCCATTTTCAACACCAGCTGGTACGTTCACTTTCACACTATGCGTATTCTTTTCATGACCACTACCATGACAAGTCGGACAAGGCTCTTTAATTTCTTTCCCTGTTCCTCGACAAACATCACACGTCTGGCGACTCATTACACGACCAAGCGGTGTTTGACGTTCGACATTAACTGTCCCCGCACCATGACACTTGTGACAAGTTGTTGGCTCTGTTCCAGGTTTCGCACCATTTCCATGACACGTATGACAAGTTTCTTCACGTTTATATTGAACATTTTTTTCCGCACCAAAAATGGCTTCTTCAAACGTTAAATTCACTGAGTATTGTAGGTCATCACCTTGACGAGGGGCATTCGGATTAACACTTCGACCGCCACCACCAAAGAATGATTCAAAAATATCTTCAAATCCACCAAACCCACCAGCACCAGAGAAGCCGCCAAAGCCGCCTGCTCCACCACCAAAGTTCGGATCGGTACCTGCGTGGCCATATTGGTCATACGCTGCCCGTTTTTGTGGATCACTTAAAATTTCATACGCTTCAGCAACTTCTTTAAATTTCACATCTGCATCCGCTTCTTTATTGATATCTGGATGGAATTTTTTAGAAAGCTTGCGATACGCTTTTTTAATTTCGTCATCAGAAGCACCTTTTTGAACACCAAGGACTTCATAATAATCTCTTTTTGTTGCCATTTACTTCCCCCACTTTATAAGCATTTCAGTCTTTCGTATTCTATCACAAAAAGACTGGAAGAAACACCCTTTTCACCATTCTAATGAAAGGCTTAAAAAGTCTCAATAGAAAAAGCCAAAGTTCGTTGGCTTTGGCTTTTTCAAAATAACGCAATTAGTCGTTATCTACTTCTTCGAAATCAGCATCAACGATATCATCTGCGCCACCTTGAGCAGCATCTGGATCTTGTTGTGCTTGTTGTTGAGCGGCTTGTTCGTATAATTTAACCGTTAAATTTTGAACAATTTCATTCAACGCATCACGTTTTGTTTTCATTTCTTCAATGTTGTCTGCTTCAACAGCTGCTTTTAATTCGTCGCGAGCTGCTTCTGCTTTCTTAACTTCATCAGCATCCACTTTGCCTTCTAATTCTTTAAGTGTGTTATCAACTGTGAATAATAATGAATCAACATCGTTACGTAAATCAACTTCTTCTTTACGTGCTTTATCTGCTTCTGCGTTTGCTTCAGCATCTTTAATCATACGATCGATTTCTTCATCTGATAGACCTGAAGAAGATTTGATTGTAATTGTTTGTTCTTTTTGAGTTCCTAAATCTTTTGCTGATACGTTAACAATACCGTTTTTATCGATATCAAACGTTACTTCGATTTGAGGAATACCACGTGGTGCTGCAGGAATATCTGTTAATTGGAAACGACCTAATGTTTTGTTGTCTGAAGCCATTGGACGCTCACCTTGTAATACATGGATATCTACTGCTGGTTGGTTATCTGCTGCTGTTGAGAATACTTGTGATTTACTTGTTGGGATTGTTGTATTACGGTCAATTAATTTTGTAAACACGCTACCCATTGTTTCGATACCTAATGATAATGGTGTTACGTCTAATAATACAACGTCTTTCACATCACCACTGATTACGCCACCTTGGATTGCGGCACCCATTGCCACAACTTCATCCGGGTTAACTGATTTGTTTGGTTCTTTACCAGTTTCTTTACGAACTGCTTCAACTACTGAAGGAATACGAGTTGAACCACCAACTAAAATAACTTCATCAATTTCAGATTGTGATACGCCAGCATCTTTTAAGGCTTGACGAACTGGAATTTTTGTGCGTTCAACTAAGTCAGCTGTTAATTCATCAAATTTTGCACGAGTTAAGTTCATTTCTAAGTGCAATGGACCTGCTGCACCTGCAGTAATAAATGGTAAGCTAATTTGTGTACTTGTTACACCTGATAAATCTTTTTTCGCTTTTTCTGCAGCGTCTTTTAGACGTTGAACAGCCATTTTATCTGCTGATAAATCAATACCGTTTTCTTTTTTGAATTCAGCTACCATGTAGTCAATGATTTTGTTATCAAAGTCATCTCCACCTAAATGGTTATCGCCGGCTGTTGATAATACGTCAAACACGCCATCGCCTAATTCAAGAATTGAAACGTCAAATGTACCACCACCAAGGT
>DXBN01000050.1 GCA_019116505.1 Candidatus Enterococcus avicola
CGCAATGATTTCACTACAGCTACTTGCTTTCGTGTTAACGTACGCGATATCTCCATATGGTTCATCATTTGGGTGATGATCAATTTTGATTAATTTATCACCTAAAGTGTAGCGACTATCACTAATTCTAGCGGTATTTGCAGTATCGGTCACAATTACTAATGCACCTTGATACGCTTCATCTGGAATTTCATCCATTGTAATTAAGAAATCAAGACCTCCAACCGCTTCACCAACTTGATAAATCTTTTTTTCTGGGTACGATTGACGTAATAATTCTGCTAGCCCCCCTTGTGATCCTAATGCATCTGGATCTGGACTTTTATGGCGATGAATGATAATTGTTTGATATTGTTGTATGGTATATTTAATTTCCTCTAATGTACGTTCACTCATGTATTTTTTTCCTCTGCTTTCTATGGTCGTTCCATCACTTGGCAAACAACAATTGCTTTTGCCACGATTGAATTTTCAATAAATACTTCGATATCAAGTTTTGCTGAACGACGACCAACTTCTAAAATTTTTGGTTTTAAAATAATTTCGCTTTCTAATTGAATCAAACGGAAATAATGTAAATTGACTTGCTCAATCCACGTATTGCGACGTTGATTCGTAAGTAAGCTACGTTTACTTGTATTAGCTATAATTTCGCTTAGGACACCAAAAGAAATCGTGCCTAGCTCATTAACCATTTGTGGGGTGACCACAAATGAAAATTCAGGTTGAGCTAATTTTACCCCTTCAAAGGTATGATCAATCAGCTGTAAGTTCCCCGAAATTTGGTCAGATATTGTATCAGAAACTTGTGATTGACGCTGAACAAGTTGCATCGCCTTCATAATATCTTGGCGTGTTACAATCCCTAATAACGATAAATCATCCGCCACGACTGGCATGACTTCTAAACCTTCCCAGATCATTTGATGGCTTACCGAAGCAACGCTCATGCCTTTTTTAGACATACGCGGATCTTTGGTCATAATTCGCTCTAATATTTGACTATCATTTTTTTCTAAAATATCACGGGCCGTTATAATTCCAAGAACACGCATATTACGATTCACTACCGGAAAACGCGAGTGCCCTGTTTTTTCTGAAAGAATTTTATAATCTTTTACCGTATCTGTCGTCATTAAGTATTGTGTTTTATCTAACGGCATATAAATATCACCGACAAGTAAAATTTCTTTCTTAATTAATTGATCACTCAAGGCACGGTTAATCAACGTAGCGACCGTAAACGTATCGTACGTCGATGAAATGACTGGCATTTCTAACTCATCAGCTAATTGTTGAATCGCTGGCGTTGTTTGAAAACCACCGGTAATTAACACGGCAGCCCCCGCCTTTAAAGCGAGTGTTTGTACGTTTTCACGGTTCCCGACAATCATAAGTGAGCCGGGGGTAATATAGCGTTCCATATCTTTGACTTTCATCGCACCGATAACGAATTTATTTAAATCTTTTTCAAGACCCTGTTCTCCACCCAGTACTTCGCCTTCGATAATCCTTACGACTTCGGAAAATGTTAACTTTTCAATGTGTTTCTTTAATTTACGTTCAATCCGAATCGTACCGACACGTTGAATCGTTGAGACTAGTCCTTCTGTTTCGGCATCTTTGATTGCTCGGTAAGCCGTACCTTCACTGACATCTAAATCTTTCGCAATTCCACGCACAGAAATGCGCTCGCCTACGGGTAAACTTTCGATATGCGCTAGTATAATATCATGTTTTGTCGCCATTTCTCTTCCCCTTTTATTCTTTCATTTTTCCTTTTTTCTGTGCAATGGGACAGTCTATAAAAACCTGTCATAGTTCTCAGCACGTTCAATACCATTGTTTCTATCCTTTTTAGCTGCAAAAAACAGGTACAGCTCGACAAGTATATTGTAACAGATTCTGAGAAAGAAACAAATATTTGATATTTATTCGGATAAGACGTTATTGTTACAGTTACTCAAAAATATTATTTTTTTAAATTCACTGGTTATTTTGATTGATTAAAAATCTAGATAAAACAAAAAAGACTTCTGAAATCAGATAGAATATCTGACTTCAAAAATCTTTTAATTACGTTATAAGAATAGCGACTGCGGAGATAAGTTGGCATTAAAATAAAATCAAAGTGCCATTTTTTTTACTGCCTGCTTATCTCTTGTCGCTGTGCACTCTTTTAACGACCTCTTGGTTTAAACGGTGTAAAACGTGCTGACTCTCGGAAATAAGTACATCTATAAAAAATGAAAGTGCCATTTCTTTATAGATGCTTTCTTATTTCTCGAGTCAAAACGCACTTTTAACGACCTCTTAATGTTCCACTTACTTGGTTGGCTTTTACTGTGCCTGGGTGGATTTCTAAGTTTTCAACAGCGTCTGGGTTAGTGAAGACAACAATCATGTCTGTTTTACGTCCAGCGTCTGTGATGGCTTTTAAATCAACATCGGCAATTAATTGGCCTTGACGAATTTCTTGTCCTTCTTCAACAAATAATGTGAAAGGTTCACCTTTTAAGCTAACAGTGTCGATTCCCATGTGTAATAGGACCTCAACGCCACTTGCTGTTTGGATACCTAATGCGTGTTTTGTTGGGAAAATGTTTAGAATTTTACCTGAAATCGGTGCAAAGATTTTGCCTTCTGTTGGAATAACGGCAAATCCGTCACCCATCATTTTTGAAGAAAAGACTTCATCTGATACTTCAGTAATTGGGACTAATTGACCGTCTGCTACGGCATAAATCGCTTGTTCTTTTTCAACAATAGCTGATTTTGTTTCGGCAGGTGCTTCCGCAACTTTTGTTGTTTGAACTGGTTGACCTTGTAGGCGGTGCATTTCATCAGCTACGAATTGCACTTCAGTTCCAACAACTACTTGAATATTTTCTTTGTTGATCACTTTTAAGCCTGGAACACCAGTTGCTTTGATTTTATCTTGGTTAACAACACCCGTATCTTTTACTTGTAAACGTAAGCGCGTTGTACAGTTATCAACAGTTACTACGTTTTGTGCACCACCTAAAGCGTCATAAATACGGCTTGCCATTGTAGCAAATTTATCTGAACCGGTAGCAACAGCTTCAACATCATTTGTTTCAACTAATGGTTCGCGACCTGGAGTCATTAAGTTGAATTTTTTAATAACAAACATAAACGTAAAGTAGTAAACGACGGCCATCACTAATCCCATCACGATTAACATGTATGGTTTATTAGCGATTGGTACACGTAAACTTAAGAAGAAATCAACGAAACCAGCACTAAAGTTAAATCCAGCTGTCCATTGGAAGAAGGCAGCGACAAACATTGAAATACCTGTTAAAACAGCATGTACAACATATAATGGCCATGCAACAAACATGAATGAGAATTCTAAAGGTTCTGTTACACCAGTAAAGAATGAAGCAAAACCGGCTGCTAGCATTA
>DXBN01000006.1 GCA_019116505.1 Candidatus Enterococcus avicola
AACAAATTAAATGGAGCCATTTCCTTTAAAGAAGCAAAACAAAATTATGATACTTCACCAAAGAATCAATTTACTGTAGACTACTTGCGAAACAAAGAAATGAAAAAAGTGCAATAAAAGTGCAGTAAAAAAATAAGAAGAGCCAGAAACCCTTGATAAACAAGGATTTCTGGCTCTCCTACAACTACTCCCACTCAACTGTTGCTGGTGGTTTACTCGTAATATCGTACACGATTCTATTTACGTGTGCGACTTCGTTTACGATACGTACTGATATTTTTTGTAAAACATCCCAAGGGATACGTGCGAAGTCTGCAGTCATACCATCAACTGAAGTGATCGCGCGGATTCCTACAGTGTAATCGTATGTACGGCCATCGCCCATAACGCCCACGCTGCGGATGCCTGGTAAAACGGTGAAGTATTGCCAAATGTCACGGTCTAGACCAGCTAATTTGATTTCTTCACGTAAGATGGCATCAGATTCGCGAACGATTTCTAATTTTTCTTCAGTGATTTCACCAAGGACACGTACGCCTAAGCCTGGTCCTGGGAATGGTTGGCGCCAAACGATTGAGTCAGGCATGCCAAGTTCCGTACCAACCGCACGAACTTCATCTTTAAATAATGTATTCAATGGTTCGATTAATTCGAATTCCATATCTTCTGGTAAACCACCAACGTTATGGTGAGATTTAATTGTTTGAGCAGTTTCTGTACCAGACTCGATGACGTCAGTATATAACGTACCTTGAGCTAAGAAGCTGACTTTTTGTTCGCCGGCAATTTTGCCTGCTTCGTCATCAAATAAATAAACGAATTCGTTACCGATGATTTTACGTTTTTTCTCAGGATCGCTTACGCCAGCTAATTTGCTTAAGAAGCGTTCTTTTGCGTCAACGCGAATGATATTTAGGCCGAATTTTCCACCTAACATTTCCATTACTTCATCGCCTTCGTTTTTACGCATTAAACCGTGGTCAACGAAGATACATGTTAATTGATCGCCGATTGCTTTTTGTAAAAGAACCCCAACAACACTTGAATCCACGCCGCCTGAAAGGCCAAGTAAGACTTTTTTGTCGCCAACTTGTTGACGGATTTTTGCGATTTCGATTTCAATAAAGCTACCCATTGTCCAGTCACCTGCACAACCTGCAATATCAAAAGCAAAAGTTTTTAAGATATCCGTACCGTGTTCAGAGTGTAATACTTCTGGATGGAATTGAACGCCGTAAATGTGACGGGCTGGGTCTTGCATTGCTGCGATTGGGCAATCTTTACTTGTTGCTACAACTTCAAAACCAGCAGGAACTTCTGTTACTAAATCGCCATGGCTCATCCAAACAGTTTGATCCTTTGGTGTTTTTGTAAATAGTGCAGCATTATCGATTGCAATGTTAAGTTCGGCTTTACCGTATTCTTTATTAGCTGCTGCTTCGACTTTTCCGCCAAATTCATCGGTAATTAATTGCATACCGTAGC
This sequence comes from Candidatus Enterococcus avicola, assembly GCA_019116505.1. GTDB lineage: Bacteria > Bacillota > Bacilli > Lactobacillales > Enterococcaceae > Enterococcus_I > Enterococcus_I eurekensis. The sequence goes on from DXBN01000006.1 coordinate 1,486, forward strand.
AAATACCTAAAACGGGGATACCTAAGTTTAAAATTTCTGGATCAATACGGAAAGCATTGTCCTCATATACACTGTTTGGTCCACCGGAAAGGATGATTCCTTTAGGATTGATTGCTTTGACTTCTTCAGCTGTGATGCGGTGGCTTAGTAACTCAGAAAACACACCGAATTCACGGATGCGACGAGTAATAAGTTGGTTGTATTGACTACCATAATCAAGAACGATGATTTTCTCAACGTTCGGCATAATGTCAACGTTTGTCACGGTGAACGACCTCTATTCTTTAAAATTTAATGAAAAAGCGAACTTTTTCGAAATGAATCTCCTGTCTTATCATAATAAAATTATTTTCATTTGGCAATTATTAATCGTCATATATTAGTGTTTTCTTAGAGAAATCTGGTCAACAATATGGCTTTCTTGCTTATGTAAGATTACATCAGCCCGCCCACGTGTCGGTAAAATGAATTCTTCTAAGTTTTTTAAGTTGACGTTTTTCCAAATGGTCCGCGACATGGCCAAGGCTTTTTGACGGTCACCAATCGCATACTTATAATAATAGTTTTTCGGATCCAAAAAGGCTGTATCGAGAAGGGATTCAAAACGCTCTAAATACCATTTTTCGATTAAATCAGGTTCAGCGTCAATGAAAATGGAAAAATCAAAGAAATCGCTGACATAAATTTGTTCGTTAGCGGGTAATTGTAGCGTATTGATTCCCTCGACGATTAAAATGTCTGGTTGTTCTAACTTTTCGACTTCACCAGGTACAATATCGTAAATTTGATGGGAATAAATTGGAATTTCAACATCTTTACCAGTTTTGACTTCATTCAGCGTTTGAATTAAACGTTGCATATCGTAACTTTCAGGGAAGCCCTTTCGGTTCATAATTTTACGTTCCTCTAAGACCGCATTTGGATATAAAAAACCGTCCGTCGTGATTAGCTGGACATTGCGTCTTGAAAACAATCGGGAAAGCAATTCTTGGAGTAAGCGCGCAACCGTGCTTTTTCCAACAGCGACACTTCCAGCAATCCCTATAATAAATGGTGGTACTTTGACATAGCGATGCAAAAAGAGTCCTTTACTCAAAGTTAATGACTCAAACTCTTTCATATAGAGATGAATCAAATGCGTAAGTGGGATATAAATATCTTCTACGTCTTGAACTGAAATTTGGTCATTCAGACTTTTGATGCTATCGAGTTCTTTTTGGGTCAAGGGCATATGCTCTTTCGTATAAAAACTTTGCCATTCCGACCGGGGGATTTCATAGTAGTTCATGCTTTCCTTCATTTTTTCTAAGGAGCCTCCTTAATTAACTTTAAGGATTATTTTATCATAAAAAGATGAATTAAATCATAAAAATGCACAAGGGTTAAAAAAGATGGTTTACAAGTAGTTAAAATTCGTTATGATTAAGGAAACACTCTAATTAAAGGAAGAAAACAGATGACAAATCATTATTATAGTAAGACACCAGACACGGCGCATGAATACGCGCATTGGGATTTTGAATTGAAAGGCAAGACGTTTCGTTTCACGACAGATAGTAATGTGTTTTCAAAAACAACGGTCGACTACGGCTCTCGAGTTTTAATTGATGCATTTGATGACACGGATTTGCCAGACGGGCCACTCCTTGATTTGGGCTGTGGCTATGGCCCGATTGGCTTGTCATTGGCCTATGCAACCAATCGTTTCGTTGAAATGGTTGATGTCAATGAGCGTGCTTTGGAATTGGCACAAAAAAATGCCGTTCAAAATAAGATTGAAAATGTCGATATTCATTCATCATATATTTATGAAACCTTAAATAAAACGGCTTATGCCGGAATTTTAAGCAATCCACCAATCCGAGCAGGTAAACAAGTGGTCCATGAAATTTTAGAAAAAGCCGCGCCGTTATTGTTACCAGGTGGCACATTAACAATTGTCATTCAAAAGAAACAAGGCGCACCAAGTGCCCAAAAGAAAATGTTTGAAACTTTTGGTAACGCAGAAATCATCTTAAAGGACCGCGGGTACTATATTATTCAGAGCATTAAAGAAGCATAAGAATTGAGGGGAAATCAATGAAAAAGACGATTCGCCAGATTGCTGAAATGGCGGGGGTTTCTGTGACGACGGTCTCACAGATTTTAAATAACAAAGGGAGCCGTTTTAGCGAGGAGACGCGGAAACGGGTGTTAGATATCGTGAACGAACATCAATATCGTCCGGACTATTTTGCGTCGAACTTAATCAATCGTCACTCCAAAACGATTGGGATGATTGTGCCCGATGTGACGGATTTCTTCTTCTCAAAAATGGTTGAAGGGGTCGAAAAGTACTTAAATCCGTTAGGCTACATGTTGATTTTATGTAACTCACAACAAAGTTTAGATAAAGAAATTCAATTGTTGCAAGATTTGAATCACCGATCGGTTGATGGCGTCCTTTTAGCAACGCCGAACTTATTACCCGAAGAATATGCGTATGGGCATGATTTTTATCGTCGCATGCCTTTAATCTTAATTGATCGTGGAATTAACCAACGGGATACGGGACGCTTGATTATTAAAGAATATGAAGGAGCTTACCAGGCTGTTCATTATTTTACCAAACAAGGGCATAAACATATTGCGATGCTAAAAGAAAATGGCACGTATTATCAATTGCAAGAACGTTTTAACGCTTATCGTCATGCACTAAAAGATGCGGGGATACCCTTTAAAAAACAATACGTAGCAGTCGGTGATTTAACGATTGAAGGTGGCTATCAAATGGCTAAGGAAGTTTTGACGCATCCGGAGATTACAGCGATTTTTTGTAGCAACGACGCGGTGGCGATTGGTTGCTATCGAGCGCTTTATGAAGCAGGTAAGAAAGTTCCGGAAGATATTTCGGTTATTGGCTTTGATGGTTTGCCCTTTACGCCATCGTTGACACCTGCGCTATCGACCGTCAGTCAGCCCATTTTTGACATTGGTTTTACAGCGGCTAAGTTCATTGTTGACGCGATTGAGTTTCCAGAGCGGCGCATTCCAAATAAAATTTTTGAAACTAAATTAATAATTCGTGAGAGTGTGAAGAATAACACAAAATAAAATAATATTTTTAAATACGAGAAAAGCGGTTGACAATCGAATCCAATCAATGTATATTTTGTTTGGAAGGGCTTTCAACCTTTTTGTTTTTTAAGTAAACTGTTTTACTAAAGTGGTTTACCTATTTTTGAAATTCTGTATAATGAATGAGATGAGGAAGAGAGGTTCGATTATGCGCACAGTAGATTTAATCGAAAAAAAACGCGATGGTGGTCAATTAACACAACAAGAGATTGATTGGTTAATTACAGGATATACGAACGATCAAATCCCCGATTACCAAATGAGCGCATTTATGATGGCGGTTTATTTTCAAGATATGACCGATGAAGAAATTACAGCAATGACCTTAGCAATGGCCAATTCTGGCGAGGTAATTGATTTGTCTTCAATTAATGGAATTAAAGTCGACAAACATTCAACTGGCGGTGTCGGTGATACGACAACTTTAATTTTAGCACCGCTTGTAGCGAGTGTGGGCGTGCCAGTTGCTAAAATGTCAGGACGCGGATTGGGCTATACGGGTGGTACACTGGATAAGCTTGAAGCGATTCCTGGTTTTAAAATTGAAGTTCCAGAAGAAGAATTTATTCGTTTAGTAAATGAAAATCAAGTGGCCGTAATTGGTCAATCAGGCAATTTAGCGCCTGCTGATAAAAAGTTATACGCGTTACGTGATGTGACGGCAACCGTGAATTCGATTCCTTTGATTGCCAGTTCGATTATGAGTAAGAAGATTGCGGCAGGAGCCGATGCAATTGTTTTAGATGTGACAACAGGCGACGGGGCATTTATGAAGAATCCAGAAGATGCACGTCGCTTAGCCAAAACGATGGTTCGTATTGGGAAACTAGCCAACCGTCAAACAATGGCTGTCATTTCAGATATGTCGCAACCTCTAGGCGAAGCAATTGGTAATAGTTTAGAAGTGGTGGAAGCAATTGAAACCTTGCAAGGAAACGGTCCGGCAGATTTAGTAGAAATGTGTTACGTTTTGGGAAGTCAAATGGTTGTTTTAGCGAAAAAAGCAGACACGATTGAACAAGCACGTCAAATGTTAGAAGAATCGTTACGTTCAGGTAAAGCCTTTGATAAGTTTAAAGTAATGATTGCCAGTCAAGGAGGCGATGTTTCTTATATTGAGCAACCTGAAAAATTACTAACGGCCCAACATGAAATTCCGTTAGTTGCTGAAGTAAATGGTGTTGTAACGAAATTAGTTGCCAATGAAATTGGGATTGCAGCGATGATGTTAGGTGCAGGTCGCAAAACGAAGGAAGATGCGATTGATTATGCAGTTGGTTTAAAACTACATAAGAAAATTGGGGATTCGGTTGCAGCAGGCGAAGCGATTTTAACGATTTATAGTAATACCGAAGATGTTGCAGAAGTAACCGCATTATTAAAAGAAAATATTGCAATTGGAGAAGTTGGCGTTGAACCACCATTAATCCATGAAATGATTATAGAATAGGAAGTGGCAATGAAATGAATTTGAACCGCATGATGGACCATACCATTTTAAAACCAGAGACGACTAAAGAAGGCGTCATGAAAATTATTAATGAAGCAAAAGAACATCACTTTTACTCTGTATGTGTCAACCCAACGTGGGTTGCGCTAGCGGCAGAAGAATTGAAAACATCACCAACATCGGTTTGCACAGTAATTGGTTTTCCTCTAGGAGCGAACACCACTGCAACCAAAGCTTTTGAGGCAACGGATGCTATTGAAAACGGTGCAGATGAAATTGATATGGTTATCAATATTGGCGCTTTAAAATTAGGTGATGATGCATTCGTTCAACAAGATATTGAAGCTGTTGTAGCAGCTGCTAAAGATCGTGCGTTAGTTAAAGTAATTATCGAAACAGCATTACTAACCAATGACGAAATTGTCCGTGCCTGCGAATTAGCCAAAGCAGCTGGTGCAGACTTTGTTAAGACCTCAACTGGTTTTTCAACCGGTGGAGCAACAGTCGATGATGTGCGCTTAATGCGTACAACCGTTGGACCTGAAATGGGAGTTAAAGCTTCAGGGGGGATTCATGACGAAGCACAAGCACGTGCATTGATTGAAGCAGGTGCCAGTCGATTAGGCACAAGTGCCAGTGTGGCAATTATTTCTGGATCGACAGGTGTCGGTTACTAAGGAGGCGGTTTTTAAAATGGGAGAAGCAAAAAAAGAATGGCTAGATGTTGCAGTCTCAGCACTCGATAAAGCCTATGTACCTTATTCTCGTTTTCCAGTAGGAGCGTGTCTCGTAACCAAAGAAGGCAAAGTCTATCAAGGTTTAAATATTGAAAATGCCTCTTATGGTTTAAGCAATTGTGCGGAAAGAACGGCCTTTTTCAAAGCAGTCTCAGAAGGCGAACGTGATTTTCAACATCTAGTGATTGCTGGACATACACCAGAACCGATTTCTCCGTGTGGTGCTTGTCGTCAAGTAATGGTGGAATTCTGTGAACCGACGATGCCTGTAACGTTGCTTGGTGATGATGGTGTCATGATGGAAACAACGATTGAGCAGCTCTTGCCGTATTCGTTTAATAATAAGGATTTACCTGGATAAACAGACTAGCGATTGCTTGTTAAAAATCTAGCAAAATGGACAGGTTTTAATTCGTCAAATAAAAGAAAGTTCGCTATACTAAATGAAAGAGTAAGTGAACTCAGCAAGTAAGAAATTACGGTTTTATAATTCCTTAAGCAATTTTGCGAAAGGACCTAAATTTGTTCAACAGGCCATTAATGGCTTTTGAAAATAAAAACTATTTAGTAGGGGGCTTTACAGAAATGAAAAAAGCAAAATTATTCGGTTTTGGCGCGATCGCAATGGCAAGTGCACTTGTTTTAGCAGCGTGTGGCGGTGGTACAGATGGATCTAAAGGTTCTGAAGAATCAGCAGCAGGTAGCGAACCAACAACAGAAATTGCAACAGCAGCATTAATTACAGATACTGGTGGGGTTGATGACCGTTCATTTAACCAATCAGCATGGGAAGGCTTAAAAGCTTGGGGCGAAGCAAACAATGTTGAAGAAGGTACAAGTGGTTACAAATATTTCCAATCTCAAAACGAAGCAGATTACATTCCAAATATTGACCAAGCATTAAATGCAGGTTTTAAAACGATTTTTGGTATCGGCTATAAACTACAACCAGCGGTAGCAGAGCAAGCAGGCTTAAACCCTGATGTTAACTTTGCGATTATCGATGATGTTGTTGAAGGCGATAACGTTGTATCAGCAACATTTAAAGACCACGAAGCAGCTTACTTAGCAGGTATCGCAGCAGCTTATTCAACTGAAACAAACAAAGTTGGATTCGTTGGTGGGGTTAAAGGCCAAGTAATCGATCGTTTCGAAGCTGGATTCGTTGCTGGTGTTGAAGCTGGAGCAAAAGAATTAGGTAAAGAAGTAAAAGTGGAAGTTCAATACGCAGGCGATTTCAGTGCACCAGATAAAGGTCGTACAATTGCTCAAGGTATGTACGGACAAGATGCAGATATTGTTTACCATGCATCAGGCGAAACTGGAAATGGTGTGTTCCAAGAAGCAAAAGCAATTAACGAAACAGGCGACAAAAAAGTTTGGGTTATCGGTGTTGACCGTGACCAATCAGACGAAGGCGGCTACAAATTAGATGGCGAAGATTTAAACTTCACATTAACTTCAACAACTAAAGGTGTTGGAACAGTTGTTCAAGATTTAGCTCAAAAGGCAGTTGAAGGTAAATTCCCTGGTGGTGAGCACACTGTTTATGGTTTGAAAGAAGAAGGTGTTGGCTTAACAGATGGTCAATTATCAGCTGAAGCTTTAGCAGCAGTTAATGCAGCAAAAGATAAAATCATTGCAGGCGAACTTGAAGTTCCAGAAGCACCAGCAGAATAATTTTAATTTAATATTTAATTAGTATATGGTGAGAGAAGAAAGACCTGAACGCAAAATTCAAATAAGACTTTCGCGCGAGGGTCTTTTTTCTTTCAATTAAGGATTTTATGTGAAAATCTTTAATTGAGAGAAAAAAGCAAGTACTCTCTAATTTGTTGCTATTATTTTAGAAACGAGTTATTTATAAAAAAAGGAAGTGAGCATTGTGACGGAAGAACAATTTGTCATCGAGATGCGGGATATTACCAAAAGTTTTGGTACCTTTAAAGCAAACGATCAAATTAACTTGCAATTGAAAAAAGGCGAAATTCATGCGCTACTTGGTGAAAACGGTGCAGGAAAATCAACGTTAATGAATGTCTTATCAGGATTGTTAGAGCCAACTTCAGGCGAAATTTTGATGGGTGGCGAAGTTGTAAAAATTTCCAGTCCAACGAAAGCAAGTCAACTTGGAATTGGTATGGTTCACCAACATTTTATGTTAGTGGATGCTTTTACCGTGACAGAAAATATTATTTTAGGAAATGAGCCAGGGCGTTTGGGCATGTTAGATCGTCGTCAAGCACGTGAAGAAATTTTACGTGTCTCTAACCAATACGGTCTACAAGTAAATCCAGATGCTTATGTACGTGACATTTCAGTTGGGATGCAGCAGCGGGTTGAGATTTTAAAAATGCTATACCGTGGCGCAGATATCTTAATTTTTGACGAACCAACGGCTGTTTTAACGCCTCAAGAAATTGATGAATTAGCAAAAATTATGCAAGGTCTTGTTCAAGAAGGCAAATCAATTATTTTGATTACGCACAAATTAGATGAGATTAAAGCGGTGGCAGACCGTTGTACGGTTATTCGCCGTGGTAAAGGGATTGGCACAGTGAATGTGAACGAAGTTAATTCCCAACAATTAGCGGATATGATGGTTGGACGTTCCGTTTCATTTAAAACGGATAAAAAAGTAGCAGACCCTCAAGAAGTGGTATTGGCTATTGATAATTTAGTAGTTAAAGAAAATCGTGGACTGGATGCTGTTAAAGGTTTAAGCTTAGAAGTTCGTGCAGGTGAAGTTTTAGGGATTGCCGGAATTGACGGTAATGGTCAATCAGAGTTAATTCAAGCTTTAACCGGTTTACGTAAAGTTGAAAGTGGCGAAATTGTTTTGAATGACGAAAAAATCACGAATTTACGCCCACGTAAGATAACAGAAGCTGGTGTTTCGCATGTCCCAGAAGATCGTCATAAATACGGGTTGGTTTTAGAAATGTCCGTGGCAGAAAACATTGCACTTCAAACATATTACAAAGAACCGCTAAGTCACTTTGGTGTCTTGAACTACAACGAAATCAATTATCATGCGCGTGATTTAATTCAAGAATTTGACGTTCGTACAGTCAATGAACTTGTACCTGCTAAATCATTATCGGGTGGTAACCAACAAAAAGCGATTATTGCACGTGAAATTAGTCGCGATCCGGAATTGCTAATTGTAGCAAATCCAACTCGTGGTTTAGACGTTGGGGCAATTGAATTCATTCATAAACGTATCATCGAACAACGCGATAAATTCAAAGCCGTGTTGCTTGTGAGTTTTGAATTAGAAGAAATTCTAAATGTCTCTGACCGAATTGCCGTAATTCATGATGGTGAAATTGTTGGGGTCGTTAATGCGAATGAAACCTCTGAACAAGAACTTGGTTTGCTAATGGCAGGCTCTTCATTAGAAAAAGCACGTCAAGAATTAGAACAACAGGAGGTGACGGAGAATGCGTAGTCACACTGAAAAAATCCGGAATATTTTGATTCCGGTGATATCCGTTGTATTAGGATTATTGTTAGGTGCCTTATTGATGTTAGCCTTTGGTTACAATCCAATTTCAGGTTATGCTTGGATGTTGGATGCATCATTAGGTAGTACGCGGGGAATTGGTGAAACATTGCGTCAAGCAACACCGTTAATTTTTACCGCACTTGGCTTCTCAGTTGCTAACTCGGCTGGATTCTTCAATATCGGTTTATCTGGTCAAGCGTTAAGCGGTTGGGTAGCAAGTATCTGGTTTGCATTAGCTTTTCCGGATATGCCAAGAATGTTGATGTTACCATTAGCAATCTTAGTCGGTGCATCAGCAGGAGCGATTGCCGCAGCGATACCAGGTTTCCTCCGTGCTTTCTTTGGTACGAGTGAAGTGATTGTAACGATTATGATGAACTATATTTTATTATATTTAAGTACCTTCATGTTACAAAATGGAATGCCAGAATCCATGCGTAACAACTTAGATGCCTCAAAACCGATTGCGGAAAATGCAACAATGCGAATCCCGTGGTTAACGCAATTTTTTGGTGGGTCACGTGTTAGCGGTGGGTTATTCTTAGCATTAATCATGTTACTTGTCGTTTGGTTCTTAATGAAGAAAACAACATTAGGTTATGAGATTCGTTCCGTTGGTTTGAATCCATTTGCTTCGGAATATGCGGGGATGAGCAGTCGCCGGACAATCGTGATGTCAATGGTGATTTCAGGCGCACTTGCTGGTTTAGGCGGCGTTGTAGAAGGGTTAGGAACTTATCAAAACTTCTTCGTACAAACAGGATCGCTTGCTATTGGGTTTGACGGAATGGCCGTTTCACTCCTTGGTTCTGGAACGTCAATCGGAATCTTGTTATCTGCTCTACTCTTTAGTATTTTAAAAATTGGTGGTTTGGGTATGCAAACAAGGGCCAATATTCCGTTTGAAATTGTTAACGTATCGATTGCATTAATTATTTTCTTCGTGGGAATCAATTACATCGTACGTGTAGCAGTGAATAAACTAATCCCTGTTCGTAAAGACGAAGGTATTGAAGCTGTCGTCTTAATGGAAACAGCTCTAGAGCCGAATGAAGAAAAAGCGGAAGGAGGCGAAGGCTAATGTCAGTCGTTGGAACTATTGCTTTAATCGTGCTTGCAACACTTACATACTCAACGCCCTTGATTTTAACCGCATTAGGTGGTACTTTTTCTGAACGTAGTGGAGTCGTTAACGTTGGTTTAGAAGGAATCATGGTTATGGGAGCCTTTAGTGCAGTTGTCTTTAACTTGGAGATGGCAGATAAGTTTGGTTCTTGGACACCTTGGATTGCGATTTTAGTCGGTGGGGGTGTAGGATTCCTTTTCTCAATTATCCATGCGGTCGCAACAATTACGTTCCGTGCCGATCACATTATCAGTGGTACGGTTGTTAACTTGATGGCACCAGCTTTAGGCGTTTTCTTAATTAAAGCTTGGTACGGTAAAGGTCAAACAGATAATATCGTTTATAACCTAGGATATTACTCTTTTCCAGGTTTAGAAAAAATTCCTGTTATCGGTCAAATTTTCTTTAAAAACACCTTTTTACCAGCATACCTAGCGATTTTAATTGCAGTTGTTGCATGGTTTGTCTTATTTAAAACACGCTTTGGTTTACGTTTACGTTCGGTTGGTGAAAACCCGCAAGCAGCGGATACTTTAGGAATCAATGTTTATAAATTCCGTTATGCCGGTGTCCTAATCTCAGGTTTACTTGGTGGTTTAGGTGGCGCTGTCTTTGCACAATCAATTTCTGGGAACTTCTCAGTTGGTACGATTGTTGGTCAAGGATTTATCTCGATGGCTGCAATGATCTTTGGTAAATGGAATCCGCTAGGCGCGATGGGAGCGGCTTTATTCTTTGGTTTTGCTCAAAGTTTAAGTATCATCGGTGCACAGTTACCGTTTATTTCATCCGTACCGCCAATCTTATTACAAATTGCTCCATACTTAATGACGATTATCGTCTTAGTAGCTTTCCTTGGAAAAGCTTCAGGTCCGAAAGCAAATGGTCGTAACTACATTAAATCAAAATAAGCTTTTGCAAAAGGGTGGGATTAAGGGAGAATATCGCTTTAATCTGCCCTTTTGTGTACAATAAGAATATAGAATAAAAGAAAGAGGGAAATCAAATGTTTAAACGTGTACATTTAATCGTCATGGATTCAGTTGGGATTGGTGAGGCACCGGATGCGGCGCAATTTAATGATGTGGGTTCAGATACTTTAGGACACATCGCGGAAGTTGCTGGTTTGAATATCCCGAATCTTGAAGCATTGGGTCTAGGAAGTATTCGTCCTTTAAAAGGCGTTGAAAATCGTCAAGATCATCAAGGCTATGCCACGAAATTAGAAGAAATCTCTGTTGGAAAAGATACAATGACTGGCCATTGGGAAATTATGGGTCTTAATATCCAAACGCCTTTTAGAGTTTTCCCAGAAGGTTTTCCAGAAGAACTTTTGAAAAAAATTGAAGATTTCTCAGGTCGTAAAATTGTTTGTAACTTGCCTTATTCAGGCACACAAGTATTAGATGATTACGGTGCGCACCAAATGGAAACCGGCGATTTAATCATTTATACGTCAGCCGACCCGGTATTACAAATTGCGGCTCACGAAGAAATCATTCCGTTATAAGAGTTGTATCGTATTTGTGAGTATGTGCGTGAAATTACGAAAGACGATCCATACATGATCGGCCGTATCATTGCGCGTCCTTACTTGGGAGAACCAGGTAATTTCAAACGAACAAGTAACCGCCACGATTACGCACTTGATCCATTTGGTAAAACCGTTTTAGACTCATTAAAAGAAAACAATAAAGATGTGATTGCGGTTGGTAAAATTAATGATATCTTTAATGGTCAAGGAATGACTGATTTCGTTCGTACAAAAGACAATATGGATGGTGTCGATCAATTACTAAACGTGATGAACAAAGAATTTACTGGCTTAAGCTTTACCAACTTAGTCGACTTTGATGCTTTATACGGTCACCGTCGCGATGTCGAAGGTTATGCCAAAGCAATTGAAGACTTCGATCAACGCATACCTGAAATTTTGGCAGCGTTAGAAGAAGACGATTTATTAATCATTACAGCTGATCATGGAAATGACCCAACGTTCCCAGGAACCGACCATACTCGTGAGTACGTACCGATGCTTGTTTTTAGCAAAAAATTCGAACAAGCAGGCAGTTTACCACAAGGGCATTTTGCTGATATTTCAGCGACGATTGCAGAAAACTTCGGTGTTCCTGCAACTGAAAACGGCGAGAGTTTCTTAGCGCTTTTAAAATAAAAGGAGGATATATCAACAATGACATTAACGAATAAATTACAAGATACGGTTCAATTTATGAAAGATAAAGGTGTTGCTGATGTTGAATTTGGTTTGATTTTAGGTTCAGGCTTAGGTGAATTAGCAGAAGAAATTGAAAACGCGATTGTGATCCCTTACGATGAAATCCCACATTTCCCAGTTTCAACAGTGGTTGGACATGCAGGTCAATTAGTTTATGGCACGCTTTCAGGTAAAAAAGTTTTAGCTTTACAAGGACGCTTCCATTACTATGAAGGCCATTCAATGCAAACGGTGACGTACCCAGTGCGTGTGATGAAAGCTTTAGAAGCACATTCAGTCATCGTAACGAATGCATGTGGGGGCGTAAATACAACTTTCACACCAGGTGATTTAATGCTAATTACGGATCAAATTAACTTCATGGGTGACAATCCATTAATCGGTGCTAATGAAGAAGAAATGGGTCCGCGTTTCCCAGATATGAGTGAAGCTTATACATTAAGTTATCGTGAAGTAGCGAAAAAAATCGCTGAAGATAAAGGTTTGCATTTAAAAGAGGGTGTTTACATGGGATTCTCTGGTCCGACATATGAAACACCAGCAGAAATTCGTTTCGCTCGCACAATTGGCGCCGATGCAGTGGGGATGTCAACTGTTCCTGAAGTCATCGTTGCAGCACATAGCGGCTTAAAAGTTTTAGGGATTTCATGTATTACAAACTTAGCAGCTGGCATGCAAAAAAACTTAAACCACGCAGAAGTTGTTGAAACAACTGAACGAGTAAAAGTTGAATTTAAATCATTAGTCAAAGAAACATTAGCTGCATTATAATTGCACGATTGTGTAAACTATCAAGGAGGAATAAAAAAGAATGAGTGTTCATATCGAAGCTAAACCAGGCGAAATCGCTGATAAAATTTTATTACCAGGAGATCCATTGCGGGCGAAATATATCGCCGAAACATTTTTAGAAAACCCAGTTTGCTATAACAATGTCCGTGGCATGTTAGGTTATACAGGTACTTATAAAGGTGAACGTGTTTCTGTTCAAGGAACAGGGATGGGAATGCCATCAGCTTCTATTTATATCAATGAATTAATTCAATCATATGATGTGAAACGATTAATTCGTGTAGGAACATGTGGCGCGTTATCGACGGATGTTCACGTCCGTGATTTAGTTATCGCTCAAGGTGCGGTTACCACAACAGGTATTATCAAGCGTAACTTCCCTTATTTTGATTTTGCACCAATTGCAGATTTTCATTTGATGAAGAATGCTTATGATATTGCGGTTGAACGTGGCGTAACTACACACGTCGGTAATATCTTATCAGAAGATAGCTTCTATAAAGATTATACAAAAGAAACACTAGAATTAGCGAAATATGGCGTTAAAGGTGTGGAAATGGAAGCCGCAGTTTTATACTACCTCGGCGCAAAATTCAATGTGGAAACTCTAGCAATCTGTACAGTCAGCGACCATATCATCACAGGAGAAGAAACAACTTCTGAAGAACGCCAAACAAGCTTTAACGAAATGATCGAAATCGGCCTAGAAACCGCGATTAAATAAAGAGGTTGTTAAAAGAGTGCTCAGCGACAAGAGATAAGAACGCATTAGAAAAAATCGCTTTTTGATTTTCTTCTAGTGTGGACTTATCTCCGCAGTCGCTACTCTTTTCACACCGTTTCAAAAAGAGGTTGTAAGTGAAGCGTTTAATGATGAGCGATAAGCAAAGGATTTTTTGAAAGTGTTTTTTACTTTCAAAAAAATCCTGGCTTATCGCCGAGTCATTGATTCAGTTATACCGTTTCAAAAAGAGGTTGTTGCTTTGGGGCGCTCAGATACCCCCAACAGCAGCTCCAAAATAAAAAAGTAAGTACGTGAGTTTTTTTCTCTCGTACTTACTTTTTCTTCTATTATAGGTAGTATTTTGTTAATACGTTCAACTGATCATCCATTTCATAAACGAGAGGAATACCGGTTGGGATTTCTAAATCCATAATATCGGCATCTGAAATGCCTTCGATATGTTTAACGAGTGCTCGAATGGAGTTGCCATGTGCAGCAACTAAGACGGTTTTGTGATCAAGTAATGCGGGTGCGATTTCATCTTGCCAAAATGGCAGAGCGCGTTCTAATGTAATTTTTAAATTTTCACCTTTTGGAATATCTCTGGGCGCTAAGTTTTGATAACGACGGTCCGGTTTTTCCTCAGAAAGTGGCGGTAAGACGTCATAGGAACGACGCCAAATATGGACTTGTTCATCACCATATTTATCACGCGTATCTTGTTTGTTTAACCCTTGTAGCGCGCCATAATGTCTTTCGTTTAGACGCCATGTTTTAATTTGAGGGACCCACAGTTGCTCGCTACCTTCTAAAATGTAGTTACACGTTTTGATTGCCCGAGTTAAAACGGAAGTATAGGCGATATCAAATTCAATACCAGCATCTTTGATTTTTTTACCAGCTTCCTGAGCTTCTTTGATGCCTTCAGTCGCAAGATCGACATCAACCCAACCAGTAAATTGATTTAATTTGTTCCATTCGCTCAAACCATGTCGAGCAAAGACTAATTTTGACATTTGTAAAATTCCTCCTTTAATGAATGGTACTTAAATACTTGTTACTTTTAGAGTACACCCTTTTATTGAAAAAAACAATTGGAAGCCTTAACTTGTTCAAAAGAAATCGGACGAGGATTTGAGATACGTTTATAAGGACTTTATATGTTAGAAAAAGAAAGAAAAAAGCAACGAGTTTACCATAAAAGGTAGAATCGTTGCTTTTAAATTTAACGCTGTACGTCAATAACTTTCGGACCATCAGCATAACCAACAATCACAGTATTAACCATTGAATTAAACAGGCCGTGTTCAACAACACCAACCATTTGGTCGAGTTCCAGTGCCAAGGCAATTGGATCTTCAATGACATCTAATTGTAAGTCGATGATTGAATGTCCAGAGTCTGTTTTTTTTAAGGTGTCTTCATTTTCCATTCGGAAACTTGGATTGTATCCTTTTGTTTGGAATAAGTGGAAGAGTTGTTCTTGTCCATAAGGCACAACTTCAACCGGTAGTGGGAATTTCCCTAATTTTTCAACCATTTTTGATTCGTCGACAATCCAAATAACGGCTTTTGAATTGATGGCAACAATTTTTTCGAAAAGTAACGCTGCACCGCCACCTTTAATCCCGTGGAAATCGTGACTGATTTCATCGGCGCCATCAATGGTTAAATCAACATGCGTCACCTCGTCAATATCTTTGATCACAATCCCTAATTTTTCTGCTTGTTCTTTTGAAGCAAAAGAAGTGGGGACACCAACAATATCTAAACCTTCTTCTTTTACACGACGACCAAGTTCTTCAATCATATAATATGCCGTCGAACCAGTCCCGAGACCAACTGTCATTCCATCTTTAACATAGCTTGCGGCTTTGAGGCCAACCATCTCTTTCAAATTCAATTCCATTCCCACCTTTAACTGATCGTAATTCTCTTTCATTATATAGGGATTTGACTTAAAAGAATAGCGTAAATAAAAAAGGAATGAAAAGTATCGATTTTTTTGAAAAATAAAACGGGAAAATGATTGACTCGCATGTTAAAACGTGATATGATTTCGAAGGTGCTTATATACAGGTCTTTTAAAGACGTGCTGACTGTGAAAAGTACAATCGAAAATGAATGCACGAAATTGCATTATTTTTTATCGCATGAAAAGAACCACCTGGATGTGTGGCTCTATACAGCGAATTAAGGAAGGAGGAAAACAAGGAATGCCTACAATTAACCAATTAGTACGTAAACCTCGTAAATCCCAAGTGGATAAATCAAATTCACCTGCATTGAACAAAGGGTATAACAGCTTCAAGAAATCTCATACAAATGTGAACTCACCTCAAAAACGTGGGGTAGCAACTCGTGTCGGAACAATGACACCTAAGAAACCTAACTCGGCTTTACGTAAGTATGCGCGTGTTCGTTTATCTAACTTAATTGAAGTTACAGCTTATATCCCAGGGATTGGCCATAACTTACAAGAACATAGTGTTGTCTTATTACGCGGAGGACGTGTAAAAGATTTACCAGGGGTACGTTACCATATCGTTCGTGGTGCTTTAGATACTGCGGGAGTTAACGACCGTAAACAATCTCGTTCTAAATACGGAACTAAACGTCCTAAAGCTTAAGAACAAACATTGAATTGAAACGAAACACAAAAACTTATTATACGTAAAGGAGGAGTTATGGATGCCTCGTAAAGGACCAATTACAAAACGCGATGTTTTACCAGATCCGATTTATAACTCAAAATTAGTAACACGTTTAATCAACCGTATTATGATTGACGGTAAACGCGGAGTGGCTGCAAACATCATCTACAACTCATTTGATATTATTAAAGAAACAACAGGAAATGATCCATTGGAAGTTTTCGAACAAGCAATGAAAAACATTATGCCTGTTTTAGAAGTAAAAGCTCGTCGTGTTGGGGGTTCTAACTATCAAGTACCAGTTGAAGTTCGCCCTGAACGTCGTACAACTTTAGGTCTTCGTTGGATGGTTAACTACGCGCGTTTGCGTGGAGAGCACACAATGGAAGAGCGCTTAGCAAAAGAAATCATGGATGCAGCTAACAATACTGGTGCTTCAGTTAAGAAACGTGAAGACACTCATAAAATGGCTGACGCTAACCGTGCATTTGCTCACTATCGTTGGTAAGATCCTCCCTACTTTTTTAAAAAGTAGAAAGATTGCAACTTTAGCATAAAGTAAATATTTGAGAGGAGAACAACCTAACATGGGAAGAGAATTTTCATTAGAAAACACTCGTAATATCGGTATCATGGCTCACGTTGACGCGGGTAAAACAACGACAACTGAGCGTATCTTATACTACACTGGTAAAATCCATAAACTTGGTGAAACCCACGAGGGAGCTTCACAAATGGACTGGATGGAGCAAGAACAAGAACGTGGAATTACTATCACATCTGCTGCTACAACAGCACAATGGAAAGGTAACCGCGTAAACATCATCGATACACCAGGACACGTGGATTTCACTATTGAAGTTCAACGTTCACTACGCGTACTTGATGGTGCAGTAACTGTTCTTGACTCACAATCAGGTGTAGAGCCTCAAACAGAAACTGTTTGGCGCCAAGCAACAGACTACGGAGTACCTCGTGCGGTATTCTGTAACAAAATGGATAAAACTGGTGCAGATTTCTTATATTCTGTATCAACTTTACATGATCGTTTGCAAGCAAACGCTCATCCAATCCAATTACCAATTGGTTCTGAAGACACATTTACTGGAATCATCGACTTAGTGAAAATGAAAGCCGAAATCTATACAAACGATTTAGGAACTGACATGATCGAAGAAGATATCCCAGCTGAATACTTAGAACAAGCAGAAGAATATCGTGAAAAATTAATCGAAGCAGTTGCTGATTTCGATGAAGATTTAATGATGAAATTCTTAGAGGGTGAAGAAATCGAAGAAGCTGAATTAAAAGCAGCAATCCGTAAAGCAACTTTAACAGTTGAATTCTTCCCTGTGCTATGTGGAACAGCTTTCAAAAACAAAGGTGTTCAATTATTATTAGATGCAGTTATCGATTACTTACCTGCGCCAACTGATGTACCGGCGATTAAAGGTGTGAATCCGAAAACTGACGAAGAAACTGAACGTGAGTCAACTGACGATGCGCCATTTTCTTCATTAGCATTTAAAGTTATGACTGATCCTTTCGTTGGTCGTTTAACATTCTTCCGCGTATACTCTGGAACATTAAGCTCTGGTTCATACGTATTGAATGCTTCAAAAGGCAAACGTGAGCGTGTTGGACGTATTCTACAAATGCATGCGAACTCTCGTGAAGAAATTCAAGAAGTTTACTCAGGAGATATCGCAGCTGCTGTTGGTTTGAAAGATACTACAACTGGTGATACTCTATGTGATGAGAAAAACCCAGTTATCTTAGAATCAATCGAATTCCCTGATCCAGTTATCGAAGTTGCTGTTGAGCCTAAATCAAAAGCTGACCAAGATAAAATGGGTGTGGCGTTACAAAAACTTGCTGAAGAAGATCCATCATTCCGCGTTACTTCAAACGCTGAAACGGGTGAAACTGTTATCGCAGGTATGGGTGAACTTCACTTAGACGTGTTAGTTGACCGTATGCGCCGTGAATTCAAAGTAGAAGCTAACGTAGGTGCGCCTCAAGTATCTTACCGTGAAACGTTCCGTGCTTCTGCAGATGTTGAAGGTAAATTCGTTCGTCAATCGGGTGGTAAAGGTCAATTCGGTCACGTATGGATCCAATTCTCTCCGAACGAAGAAGGAGCAGGCTTCGAATTTGAAAACGCAATTGTCGGTGGTGTGGTTCCTCGTGAATACATCCCAGCAGTTGAAAAAGGTTTAATTGACTCTATGGAAAACGGTGTATTAGCTGGTTATCCATTAGTAGATATTAAAGCTCGTCTATATGATGGTTCTTACCATGATGTCGATTCAAGTGAAACAGCATTCCGTGTCGCAGCTTCATTAGCGTTACGTGCTGCTGCTAAAAAAGCAAGCCCATCAATTCTTGAACCAATGATGAAAGTGACTATTACTGCCCCTGAGGATAACTTAGGAGACATTATGGGTCACGTAACAGCTCGTCGTGGACGCGTTGAGGGTATGGAAGCTCATGGTAATGCACAAATCGTTCACGCGATGATTCCATTATCAGAAATGTTTGGTTACGCAACAACTCTACGTTCTTCAACTCAAGGACGTGGAACATTCATGATGGTATTTGACCACTATGAAGACGTACCAAAATCAATTCAAGAAGAAATCATTAAGAAAAACGGCGGCAAAACCGACGAATAATCTTTTTGATGAATGAAATTTTGCAAAGAGCTATGTTTTTTGTTGAATTTCGTGTACAATATTAGCGATGATATGGGCAAGCAATCTTTTTAAGGTTGCTTACCTATCAGCATAAAAAAATCAAAATTCATATTTTTAGGAGGAACATTTAAAATGGCAAAAGAAAAATTTGACCGTTCTAAACCCCATGTAAACATCGGTACTATCGGACACGTTGACCATGGTAAAACTACTTTAACAGCTGCGATTACAACTACATTAGCTACAAAAGGTTGGGCGCAAGCTTCTGACTACGCTGCAATCGATGGTGCTCCAGAAGAGCGCGAACGCGGAATCACAATCTCAACTTCACACGTAGAGTACGAAACTGAAAATCGTCACTACGCTCACGTGGACTGCCCAGGTCACGCGGATTACGTTAAAAACATGATCACTGGTGCTGCACAAATGGATGGCGCTATCTTAGTAGTATCTGCTGCTGATGGTCCAATGCCACAAACTCGCGAGCATATCTTATTATCTCGTAACGTTGGTGTTCCATACATCGTTGTATTCTTAAACAAAATGGATATGGTTGATGATGAAGAATTATTAGAATTAGTAGAAATGGAAGTTCGTGATTTATTATCTGACTACGATTTCCCAGGCGATGACACTCCAGTTGTTGCGGGTTCTGCTTTACGCGCATTAGAAGGCGATCCTGTCTACGAAGAGAAAATCTTTGAATTAATGGCTGCTGTTGATGAGTATATCCCAACACCAGTTCGTGATACAGACAAACCATTCATGATGCCAGTTGAGGATGTATTCTCAATCA
>DXBN01000051.1 GCA_019116505.1 Candidatus Enterococcus avicola
AGTTTTAAATGAGCGTGAAGATCCAATTGTATTTGTCTTATGGGGCAAACCGGCTCAACAAAAAACCACAATGATTGATGCAACGAAGCACATAATCATCCAGTCCTTTCACCCGAGTCCCTTGTCAGCCAGCCGTGGTTTTTTTGGTTCAAAACCCTTTTCAAAAGTGAATGATGCATTGATTAGTTTAGGTAAGCAACCAATCGATTGGCAAATTCCCGAATAAATGAAACAGGTTTTGAAAAAACTCGAAACAGTTATTGGTATTTTCAGAAAAAGTCAGATGATACTTCCTTTTTTTTGTTAATACAGGTTAAAAAACTGTTCTTTTATTTGTAAATGGTGTATGATTAATAAGAATAAAAATTCTGGAGGGTTTTACTGTGGAACTATTTGATAGCTTAAAGTTTAAAATTGTGCGTCGTGGAATTCGTATTGCATTCCCTGAAGCAACAGATACACGTATTTTGAGTGCGGTTGCGCGCTTGAAAGGTGAAGAATTGGTAGAACCAATTTTAATTGGTAACCGTGAGGAAATTGAAAAAGCGGCAGCTGTCCGTGGAATTAATATCTCAAACATGACAATTTATGATCCAAACGACTGTGCGCGTTGGGAAGAAATCGTTGAAGCGTTTGTAGAACGTCGTAAAGGTAAAGTAACTCGCGAACAAGCAGAAGTTTTATTGAAAGATGAAAACTACTTTGGAACAATGTTAACACAAATGGGGATTACTGATGGTTTAGTATCAGGTGCGATTCATTCAACAGGTGATACTGTGCGTCCTGCATTACAAATTATTAAAACAAAACCAGGAATCAGTCGTACAAGTGGTGCATTCTTAATGATGCGTGGTAACGAACAAGAGAAATACTTGTTCTCAGACTGTGCAATCAACGTAAGTCCAAATCCACAAGAATTAGCTGAAATCGCAGTAGCGTCTGCTGAAACAGCAAAAATGTTTGATATCGATCCTAAAATTGCAATGTTAAGCTTCTCTTCACACGGTTCTGCAAAAGCACCGGAAGCAGATGCAACAATCGAAGCAACTCGTATTGCTAAAGAATTAGCACCTGATTTAGCAATCGATGGTGAATTACAATTTGATGCTGCTTACAACCAATCAGTAGCTCAATTAAAAGCACCTGAATCAGAAGTTGCTGGTAAAGCAAATGTTTATATTTTCCCAGATTTACAATCAGGAAACATTGGTTACAAAATTGCTCAACGTTTAGGTAACTTTGAAGCGATTGGACCAATCTTGCAAGGTTTAAACAAACCAATCTCTGATTTATCACGTGGATGTAATGAAGAAGATGTTTACAAACTAACAATCATTACAGCGGCTCAAGCATTAAACAACTAAGAATAACTATTAAAAGCTGGATCAGCGGGGAGTTTACTCCTCGGGGGTTCAGTTTTTTTATTAGACTTTAATATTTTTTATAGTTAATGCTTTAAGATACTTGTCATGAACGCTCTCTAGCTATTTAGCAGATAAATTGAGGTAAGTATCGTTCAAATGAAAGATTAAAATTGCACTTTATGGTACGTCTATAATACAATAGGAGTAATTAAGAATCGTTGTTTTGTTGATTGGATGAATCAAGGAGTGGATTGGATGTTAAAAAACCGATGGGAAAAAATCCAAACGTATGGGGCAAGTTTACCCTTTGCCAAAGTTTATTATCGAGAGGATTGGGAAGTCATCTATTTTGAACTACAAGGGAAAATGTTCGCGCTGCTTTCACCAACAATTGATGAGCAAACGCAGTTAACGCTTAAAGGTAATCCACAAAAAAATGAAGAATTACGCGAAGTTTATGAATCGATTAAACCTGGTTATCATATGAATAAAAAACATTGGAATTCGATCACTTTACAGAGTGATGAGTTATCAGATGAAGAATTACTTCAAATGTTACGGGCTTCTTATCAACTCGTTTTGGCAAAGTTTCCTAAACGAGAACGCGAACAACTACAGCGATTTGTTGAATAGAAACAAGGAGGCAAGAAAAGTGATAATTTTAGATAACCCAGAAAAAACAGCTGAATTTGCTGAGGTAATTGGCGAAGTCGCGGCTGCGGGTGATAATTTAGTTTTAACAGGTGATCTTGGGGCAGGTAAAACTACTTTGACCAAAGGAATTGCTAAAGGTTTGGGCATCGACCAAATGATTAAAAGTCCTACATATACGATTATTCGCGAATATACTCAAGGCCGTTTACCACTATATCACATGGACGTTTATCGAATTGGTGAAGGAGCCAGTGACCTAGGTCTTGATGAATATTTTGAAGGAGATGGACTTTCCGTTGTTGAATGGGGCAACTTATTGAAAGCTAATTTACCGGAAATTTATTTAGAAATTGTCTTGACGAAAGATGAAGAAGATCTGAATAAGCGCTACGTAGATTTCCATGCCAATGGCGCAATCGCCGAAGCTTTTCAGACAAGAATTGAAGAAAAATGGAGTCAACTAAATGGGTGAAGAACTAGATTTAACGATTCGAGAAGCGATTCCCGAAGACGCAGGAAAACTACTGAAGACGACACGCCAAATTGGTCGAGAAACTGAATTTTTGGTGATGGACGAAAAAGGCATCAATTTACCCGAAGAATTGCTAGCGATTCAATTAGAAGATATCTATGAAAGTCCGAATAATGTGCTTTTTGTCGCTTTACTTGGTGAACAGATTATTGGAACGGCCTCTTTAAAAGGTTCGAATGAAAAAAGAATCGCCCACATTGCAGAATTAGGAATTTCGATTTTAAAAGATTACTGGGGAATGGGATTAGGTAGTATTTTAATGGAAGAATTGCTCATCTGGGCGCAAGAGAGCCAAATGATTTATCGAATTGAATTAACTGTTCAGGAGCAAAATACCACGGCGATTTATTTATATGAAAAATTTGGTTTCCAAAAAGAAGCACTGATGGCACGTGGTGCTCGTGCAGACGATGGTCGTTTTTTGAATGTTTGGTTAATGAGCAAGATGATTTAGGCGAATAATTAATTAAAAAACTTCAACAAGCTCACTCAAAAGAGGAGGAGCTGTTGAAGTTTTTTTTATCGAATCGTTAATTCAACTGGACAATGGTCACTTCCAGTAATTTCTGTGTGGATTTTAGCATCTTCTAATCGATCAATGAAATCTTTTGAAGTGACAAAATAATCAATCCGCCAACCCGCGTTGTTTTTACGAGCGTTAAAACGATAGCTCCACCAAGAATAAATCCCTTCAGCATCTGGATAGAAGTGACGGAACGTATC
>DXBN01000052.1 GCA_019116505.1 Candidatus Enterococcus avicola
GAGCGAGATATGATTGTCACACGTACCCAAGAGGGCAAATTATATGCCAAGAAAAATGACCCCAATTTTCACGAGGGACGCCCCAAAACCTACACAGACGAACAAATTAAATTTGCCTATGAGTTGCGCCAACAAGGCATGACTTACAAAATGATTGCTAGAAAGACAGGCATTAGCGAACGTACACAACAACGCCGATTTAAAAAATTGACAAACAATCAATAGTTATGGCTTTTTTTGTGCTTTTTATTCAAAAAAAGATAGTATATCCTTGCATATCATATCATAGCATGCTATGATATATACATAGAGTTGATAAAGAAAAGGAGAATTTAAAATGTCAGATTATCAAGTTATCAAAGTTGAAATTCACGAAGAAAATGGTGTTGCTTATGCTGATTTAAAAAATGGAGATGTCCTAACGATTGCCAGCAATGGACTTGCACGTTATAACGGCGAATATGTTACAGATTATGCTAATATTCTTTCATTTGTTGATATTCACACCGTTTTTGAAAGATTTGCAAAGATGATTGAGCAAGCTGAAGCCAATAACTAATAATATAAGAAAGGTTGATTGAATTGAAAACAATTACTAAAATTACTTTACTAATTGCCGTCACAGGGTTTTTCGTTTTGATTTTAGGATTAGCAAGTTTAACAGGCGGACAATCCTACGCCAACAGTTTTATTATTACTGGACTAGCTATTTTACTAATTGATGTTTTTGTCCCAGCCGTTTATGAATTGTTTTTTAATTAAAACAAACACGATTTTCTACCTATAATATAGCATGATATGCTATACTATAATGTATCATGGTACATTATATAAAGAGAAAGGAAGTACAGATTATGCAAATTATTACTTTTTCAGCTATTAAAGGGGGAGTTGGTAAAACCACCTTAACTTTTAATTACGGCGAATGGCTTTCAGAGCAAGGCTATAACGTACTAATGATTGATAGCGACCACCAATGCAGTTTAACCCAGACCTATGATATTTATAAGAAGCAGGGCACAGTTGCTAGTATCTTTAATTCACGTCCACAAGAAGTTGAAATTATTCCCCTACATGAGAATTTATCGTTAATCCCCGCTTCTATGGATTTAGATTCAATCAATAACAAAATACAAACTAAGGCTAACAAAGAACTGCTAATGTATATGTGGTTTGCAGACAATTACGACGAACTCAAAAAATTTGATTTTGTCTTAATTGATTGCCACCCTGATTTTTCAACAATTACTCAAAACATGGTAATTATTTCTGATTATGTATTTAGTCCAATAGAGCCAAGCGAATATGGTTTTATCTCAAAAAGCAACTTAGATCTACGTATGCAACAACTAAAAGAAGATGTTATCAACGTAGAAAGTCGTAAAAGCTTTGTTACAGCACAATTGAAGTTTATTGGCAATCGGATTAAACATAATACAAAATCATCAAAAGAGTTTATAGCAGAAATGAAGAAAGACCCAAGGACAATCGGATTTGTTCCTGAAAAAGAACTGTTTAATAAAAGCACCTTGAATCATACGCCAATCGTAGATATGGCAAAAGACCAAACAATGTTAAATAAAAACAGAGCATTCTTTGCTCAAATCAGCGAAATATTTGAAACTTTTAAGAACTTACAGTAGCATGATAATATAGCATGATATGATATGAAAGGATATGATAGATTATGTCATTTGAAGATAAGAAAAACGAAATGGGTACAGTATTGTCAAAGTCAATGAGAAAAAATACACCACGTATTTCAAAATCATATACATTGAAGCCTGAATTGGCAGAAGAATTAGCAAGACGTGCCGACAGTGAAGAATTAACAGCGTCACGTTATTTAGAAAGAATTTTGAAAGAAGAATTTAACTTGAAAGACTAGTTAAAGGAGGGCATTAAAATGAAAACTCAATTACTTGATTACTGGTTGTACTTGTATCTAGGTTGTATCTATTTAGTGCCTTTATTTGCTATCTTGAAGTTAAATAACGGCGATACACGTTTCATGTTACGCAAGTTGCTTTTCCCACTTGAATATCTGATTCAAGTTAAAGCAGAACAGGCATTTAGTAACAGTCGGTCAGCAACACGCCTAATTCACATTCTAGTGTGGTGTGTGAGCATTTTAGGTCTAGTAGGGGCAAGTAGTATACCCCTAGTGGCTTTAAACGAGCCTATGATGAAGCATACGGCGCTTTTAGTGTTTATCACTTATTATTGTATGCTTGCACCAATCACTTTTTGGTTTCAACCACACGCAAACATCAGCACCAAGACAAAATAGTTAGTCTTTAATTTGTTTTAAGTTTTCCAAAATGATACAATTTCAATTAAATAAACACGAGATGAGAATAATTTTAAAACAAAAAATCCCCACTCAATAAGAGCAGGGACTTAAAGTTTTAAATAAGTAGTGATACTGCACTACTTAGCCTATCTAACTTTTTCCTGGCAGTTAAAGTTAGATAAACATTATTTCAATTATTGGCTATATTATACCAACTTTAGCGACAAGTCGCAAACAAGTATATTTAGACTGAATAACTGAAAACAATGGACTAAGTAGTTACAGCTACCTAGTCCATTTTTTATTTTCACTTACGTTTATGAAACACCAACGTTCACTAAGTCACTAAGTGAGTTGAAAAGCGATTGATAAAATTTAGATCATTGGCATGGCTAATATTTTATCAACCCTAATCATAGCAACTTTTAATTTTAATGCAAGTTGTAAGGTTTATCAACTCACTTTCAAATCAGAAAGGGAGTAACAAACATGTCAGAGTTTAATTTTATTCAATCACAACGAGCATACGAAAAAAGATTTTTCCAATTTCCGCAAGTGTTGTTATATGGGAAAAAATATAAAAATTTGAGCGACAGTGCAAAACTAGGGTACATGGTTTTGCAAGATCGCTTTGACTACTCACTACAAAATAATTGGATTGATGAAGAAAACCGAGTTTATTTTATTTTTACTAATCAAGAGCTAAATGAAATATTTGGCTGGAATGATAGAAAAATAAATCGAGTTAAAAAAGAACTAGAAGAAGCAGGACTATTATTTCAAATTAAGCAAGGTTTTGACCCAAAGAAAAAACGAAACTTACCTAACAAACTTTATTTAGCAGATTTGGAAGTTACAGCAACAGATGTTTATATGAAACACGATTTTTCTAATAAAACGGCTGAATCCCTTGCTACAAGCGGTACCGACAAAATGACAGCCCGACAACAAAAAAATAAAAACGCTGAATCCCTTGCTACAAGCGGTACCGACAAAATGACAGCCCGACAACAAATGGCTGAATCCCTTGCTACAAGCGGTACCGACAAAATGCAGGACAATCTATACAATACTAATTCTTTAGATACTAATAGATACAATATAGATACAGCAGAGCTAGACTTTTCCACAGAAAACTACTCAAAAGCTGAAATCCAAAAGCAAAACCAAGACCTGGTGGATCAAGCTTATAAGTTCCTAACAAACGATGAAGCTGGAATCCCTTTTGAGCCAGAAACGGTTAAACTAATTTCATTATGGACGAATAATCCTAAACAGATTCGTAAATTTATCGGCATTATCTTAAACGCCAGAAAAGCCGTGCAGGAAGAACACGACATCAGTTTTATTTTAGATGATGAACCAGAATTACAAGCAAAAATTACACAAACAATTAGACGCTATTTTAACGCTCTTAGAAGTGATGATAAAAAAATCAGAAATCAAGAAAATTACTTGTATATCACAATGAAAAATATGTTTGAAAATTATGGTAGTGCCAGACAACAACGTGAATATCGTGCTGAACACTCAACAAAAGAAGACCGTGAAGAAGCATTATAAGACTATCCTAAAAGGTGGCCTACCCGAATCAATTAGAAACGCAAAAAATTATAAATAGCCGTTAAAAGCCATAGAAAGCCATATAAGCTATTTTATAGTTAAAACGTCTAATTATCCGTTTGATCTATAAAAATCGCTTAAACGAACAAATAAACAGCTTAAATCAACTTTTAAAGGAGAATTAACCATGGCTGAAAAACAGTTTTATTCAGATAGGTATAATTTCACGCCCGCAGAAAATCGGCGTTTTGCACGGTCAAACTTTACCAAGTTAGTGCATACTAATGCCCGTTTTGAGGGAGTTAATACGACCCTGCCACAAACGCAAACGATCATGGACGGCATGAGCGTGGCAGGTGTGCCAGTAGAAGATGTTTTGACGATTGTTAATTTAAAGCGAGGGTGGCAATATGTCACGACCCAGGACGAGCCTTTAACGTTAGCAATGGAAAAGCAAATCAATAAAGTCGTGGCTGCCGAAGACGCCTTAGTTCCTGGCGACTTACGACAGGGACAAGGTGGGGTCAATTTAGGGGGCGAAGAATTTTTTGAACCGCCAATGATTGACGAGCAACAAGAAGAAGCTTTTTTACAACAAACGTTGGCTGATTCACAGACAACCACCACTGATAAAGCCTTAACCGTTATGTATCATAATATGCGTCAACAAATCTTTTGGGACGGTAACAAGCGAACCGCTACTTTAAGCGCCAATAAAATCATGATTGACGGTGGCGCTGGACTAATCAATGTGCCATTGGATAAGTGGGATAAATGGAACGAGTTAATTGCTGATTATTACCGCACCAATGACATGACCAAAGTTAAGCAATGGACGTATGATAATGCGATTCAGGGATTAGAGGTAAGACAAAATAAAAATCTAAGCAATGATGAACTAAACAGTATGTATAAAAATCTAAAAAAAAACTAATCAATTAGAGTTTGAATTGATTAAAAAAGAAATAAGTAAAAGGACACAACAAGATTTAAAAGAATTTGCCAAGAAAAATCCAGAGATAAAAGCTAAAAAAGAACCAGAAAATAAAAAGGATAGCCCTAAAGACTAGGACTATCCTTTTTATATTTATCAGGTTTATTTGCGTTGACGTAATCGGCAAATATTTTTAGCAGTTCTTCGCTTTCATCAATGCTAAGATTTTCTGCTTCAAAATATTTTTCAAATAGTGCCCCTTTTTGTATCAAACGCCTGGAACGGGCTTTACGTTTTTTTTGACTTTCGTAGTATTTAGATTGGCGAGCTTTGAAATCAGCTTGTTCAAGCTTTTTTTCAGCCTTATCACGTTGCTTAATTAAGTTATTATACTTTTCATTCATAAGCAAATTTAGCCTTGAGGTTGATTAAATTCAGTGCCTTGTTCGTTGGATTGATTAGAGACAGAATCGTTTGACTTAGCAATTGAATTTTCATTTAGATAAGTCACAATTTTAGAAGCAAGTTCTTTAATTGTTCCTTGATCTAAATTACTGTAATCCAATTTAGCGTCTTTAATAATCTCATGACCTAAACGCTGGTCAATCCTTTTCTTTTCCTGCTTAATCTTTTCATTAAGTTTTTCGAGTTTAGCTTGTTGCTTTTCAATATTTGATACTGCCATAAATATGACCCCCTTAGATTTACTTGCTATCAATATGGCTTTAAAATAGCACAATGTTTAAGTTAGGTCAACTTATTATTTGCGAAACAAAACAGAAAAGAATAAAATAAAAATATCAAGTACAGAAGTCAGCGACCGAGTGAAACGAGGTCAATGCGCACTTACACACAACATGAAGTTGTGTTGTGCTAAAACCTTAGAAACCTGTATCAGAAGTCGCCAATGGCGACAACAAAAACAAAAATCAAACCCAAAAAGAAAGGAGATAACAGAATGGCAATTTTTCACATGAGTTTTCAAAATATCAGTGCTGGTAAAATGCGTAGTTCAGTTGCTAGTGCTAGTTATCGAAGTGGAGAAAAATTATTTTCTGATAAAGAGGGAAAGACTTATTTTTATAAGCGAGATATTATGCCAGAATCTTTTATTTTGACACCTAAAAATGCACCAGAATGGGCGAAAGATAGAAGCAAATTATGGAATGAAGTAGAAAAGAAAGACCGTAAAGCAAACTCACGCTATGCAAAAGAATTTAATGTCGCTTTACCGATTGAATTATCCGAGCAAGACCAAAAAGATTTATTAACAAAATATGTGCAAGAAAATTTTGTTAATTCAGGAATGGTAGCGGATATTGCTATTCACAGAGACCACCCCGATAATCCACATGCACATGTTATGCTTACAAATCGTCCGTTTAACCCAGACGGAAGTTGGGGATTAAAGAGTAAAAGAGAAAATATCTTAGACGAAAACGGTAATAAAACTTATACAAAAAATAGCAGGTTTCCTAGGTCAAGAAAGATATGGTTAGTTGATTGGGATAAGCGAGAGAAAATTACTGAATGGCGGAAGAATTGGGCTAATGCGGTTAATCAAGTTTTAGAAGCCAAAAACTTGCCTGATCGCATTAGTGAAAAATCATATGAATAACAAGGAGTTGATGAGGTAGCGACACAACATGAGGGTATCAATTCACAGAAAGAACAGCGTCAAGAATTTAACCGCAATGTTAAGCAACAAAGACAAGCAAAAGCAGAAGTTAAAAACAGCAACGAAAAAATCCATAATGAACGCCGTATGCAGACATTGCAACGCCACTATTCATTTGATGAAAAGCGAATGGTTGCACAACTTAGCAATCAACTAAAAACATTTGTTAGCTTAGAGAATTTGGACGAAAAGCAACGTATGTTATTTAACTGGAAAAATAGTGCAATGATTAAACAAGCAATCGGACAAGATATGACAAAGCAATTAGTAACGATTAACCAACAAGAAAAATCATTAGCAGAGGCTAATCAGTTGTTAGATAAAGTTGTTAATCGAACGGTCAAAAAGCTTTATCCTGATATTGATTTTGAGCAAACAACGATTGCAGAACAACGTGAGCTAATTAAAGAAACAGATAGTGAACAGAAAGTATTCACAGGAGATGAGCTAAAAGACCGTTTAGCTACAATCAGGACAAACATTTTAAACCAACAAATTTTGACGTTTACCAAGCGTCCATTTGCTAGTTGGTTAATGCTTGAAAAGCAAGAACAGCGAGCTAAGGAAACTATCAGTGATATTTTGGCTAAAAAAGGCTATCAATTAGCAGATATTAAGCGCACAAAAGGGACATTGTTAAATGATTTTGATGAAAAGCAACAAGGTGTTTTGAAGAAAAATATCAAAGAACTTTCAGCGGTAAATGAGATTAAACAAGTGGTTGATACGCAATATAACAATGTTTTGAGTAAGACGTTCCCTGATATGAGCCTTGATAAAGTCAAAATGACTGAAAAAGAGCGCCTATATACAGCGGTTATTTATTACAATCCTGAACGCAAACCACTAGAAAAGCGTGATTTAGATCAGTTGAAAAATAATCCGCCTGTACAATTCACGACACAAGAACATGAGCAAGGTCTTGCTTATTTAAGCGGACAGGTTAAGCCTGACGACATTCAAAATGCTAATTTGTTACGTGTATTGAACAATAGAGGGACACAACAGTTATTTATTGGCGAAGCAGGACAAGATAAAAAGATTTCTACTAAGCAACTTGAACAAGCTAAGCAGGCACTCAAGCAACACAATCAAAAGAATGATGATTTCCGAAAAGAGAATATGCCTGATTACCGAGCCGTCAATTATAACGAAAATACCCCAGCAAAATATATGAACAAATTGCTTTCAGATACCTTGATGAGCTTGCTTTATGAGAATAATCAAGACCACGAGCTTAATAGACAAAAGAAAGCACAAAAAGAGTTGGAGTACGAATTGGATAAAAAGAAGCGTCAGCACCAGAAGAGCGGTCGTCATAGTGGTACGATTCATAGGTAGGTCAGTTGTAAGATAGATGTAACGAAAAAGAAAAAATAAATGGTCACACCGTAACCATTTTTGTGATATAATGTAGTCATACAAATAAAGAAAGGAGTGATAGCCTTTGAAAAATAGCAACGAGTGGCACACGTTAGCAGAGGCTAGTCGAATTTTAGGGAAAAATGACCGCTATGTGAGTAATTGGATAAAGCGTCATGGTGATTTTCCCAAGCCAATGCTAATGGATATTTCAGGTAAGAAATTCATTCACGATAAAGGTATTCAATGGATTTCTGAGAACACAAAAAAAGGGGGCGTCCTCAAAAGCAGGGTTAGTGCTATTGAGGATAAATTCCTAAAATTGACCGTTTTAGGAAAACACCCTACGTACCATTTTACATGGGCGTGAATGGGTAGGCTAGATATACTTAACAACAATTTAAAGGGGGTGGCGCAATGAAGATAGAGAACTGGCAAGATGTGGACGAACATTTGGTAGTTGATAATGACAAAGCAATTATTGTTAAGGATTCAAAATTACTAGATAATCCCGAAGCATTAAAAGCCGAAATGAAAAAAAGCGGTAAGCCAGTCAGAGAAGTTAGAAGTAAGTTAGTTCAGAAGTCAGTCAAAAGTAAGGTCAAAACTGATCCACTAAAAATCAGTGGTTGGTTTGACCGTAAACATGAGAGTGACAATGCTCAAAAAGCTGAAAAGTTACAGGGGAACAAGCCAGTTCGCCAATACAAGCAAATCAAGAATGAAGTGCAATTTTTTGGCGAAAGTTTCTTAGAGGGATTCTTAGGGTTTTATGGTTTGGAAGTTGATAATGCCGTAGGTAGGTATGAGAAAAACTTGCATATTTTAGAAACCCAAGAGTTAGGAAGCTCTGAAAAAGAATACTACTTAGCACAAGTTAAGGACGGCGAACAGAAGCGAGCAACAGACAACTTACCAAGTCGGGAAGTTGCCGAAGAAGAGCTAAATAAATTCTATGGACGCTCACGAGAGCAAGAGTTGTCCGAAACCCAAGCATTGAAACAGGAGCGCAAGGAAGAAGAGGAGTGAGTGCGTATGAAGCTATCTAACAAAGTTAAGCAAAGCGCCCTTGCGACTGCAACAGCAAGTACATTATTGCTAACACAAGCGCAATATGTATTTGCGGCAGACGCAGGGCAAGTTCAATCAAAACTAACGGACGCCGCTAATACAGTTAAAGGTGTATTAACCGCATTAGTAGTTTTGGTTGGAATCGTGGTTGCCTTATGGATAATTATTAAACGTATGCCAGACGCAGACGACCCAAGAGAGAAATCAGAAGTGTACAAATCAGTTGGACGTGTGGCAGGGCTAGTAGGACTAGCAGCCGCAGTCATTTGGTTACTACCATGGGTTTACAGCTTGTTCACTTAATTTAAAAACAAAAATATAGAAATGGGGAACTAATTAAATGAAGAAAGGTAAGGAATTTATCTTTCCCGAAAACGTTGATATGAAATTTGGTATTTGGAAAGATTACACTTTAAAGGATTTTGGTGTAATTGGACTATCAGCGTTGATTGGACTAGCTTTTGTTGGAATCCCCCCTTATGGACTAATATTTGTTGCGATTAAATTATTTGTTGTAATTCTAGCCATGACTTGTGTCATGGCTATTTTAACAATAAAGCCAGTTAAGACACGTAAGAATATTAGAGTTAGAGATTACTTGCGAATCCGTAACAAGTATTCAAAGGGGCAAAAACTTTACTATCTAGCACCGAAGAAGAGGGATAGATGATGAAATTAAAGAAAAACAACCAAAACACCGAGTTGAACTGGGACTATGAACCGCCCAAGATCAACGATAAAAAAGAAACCATAGATGATATGAGTTTAATCGTTGGTATGTACGGTAATTACATTGTTTCCAAAACAGGTAACTTAATTGGAATCATGGAAGTAAGTGGGGTTAATTTAGACCTGCTAAATGATACCGAACAAGAAGATGTGTTTAACGATTATGGGGCTTTTCTCATGACGACCTTAGGGGACGGCGTAGATGATAGCATTCAATTTATTGAACCGACTGTCCCAGTCAATATGACGGAGTATCTGAATGGTCTCAAAAAGAAGTATCTTTACTTGCAACAAACGCACCCTGAACAAACATTCAAAATTGAGTTGATTGCTAGTTATATCGACCACTTTACAGCTATTCAGAATGCTAAAAACATGACGACTAAACAACATTTGATGATTGTTAAAGTCAAAATCAAAGATAAGTCACTTGAAAGTTTAGATTTAGCTGTTGAACATTTAGACGAAAAGATGAACCAGGTCAAACGTGACCTAGAAAATGCTTTAACCGATTTTGATTTAACCGCAAAGAATTTAACAAATCAGGAAGTAATCCAAATTTTGAAGAATCTCATCAATTACAACGGATAGGGGGGTAAAGAATGGGACTATTAAACAAATTACTACCACAGAAACCCAAAGAAGAAGCAGAACCAACACCAGAACTGATTGAAGCACCAAAACTGGAAAACAGCAACTTAGTTGAGTTAATCGACCGAGATAGCTTACATGCACTTTTCCCATTTAGTTGGGAACAATATCCAACTTATGTACAATCGGGCGAGAACTTTATGCGTGTCATTGCCATTGCTGACTACCCAAAGCGAGTTTATGGTAACTGGTTATCAGAGCTAAAACGTAAAAAAGGCACGATCAATATAGTTCAGTATATTGACAGTGCCAGCAACAGCTCAATGATTGGCTATTATAAAAAGACCATTCAAAACAAAGAAGCCGAGTTGCTAACCACGTATGACCCATACAAGCAAAAGGTTTTAAAAAACTATATCCAAAGTGCCAACATGCAGTTGGATAAATACCTGGATAACTCAACCACGTTTGTTTACCAACACATGTATGTTTACTTGCGAGCCAATAGCTTAACAGAGTTAGACGACTTGACCGACAACGTGAAGAACACCTTAGTTAAGTTGCAAATGAAGCCCTTAGTACCAGTTAAAGCAACCTTTCAAAGCTTTTGGTCTACTATGCCAATCAATGAAAATTTGTTGAGCGAGTACACCTATAAAGAGAGTAATACCGAAGTTGCTAGTTCAATGTTTCCTTTTGATGACGCTGAAATTTTAGACTTAAAGCCCCGTAGTGATATTGAGGGAGTTAATAAGGACACTAACTCATTGATTGCCGTTGATATGCTAGACCGCAACAAAACATTGAATCAAAATCAAGTAATTATCGGGACTAGTGGAGTTGGTAAAACAACTTACATGATTCAAAAGATTTTACGATATGCTATCCAAGACTATCAAATCTACATCATTGACCCAGAAAACGAGTATTCACACATTGTTGAATTGTTAGGGGGCGCAGTTTTGCACCTAACATCAAATGCACAATATAAAATCAATCCATTACAAGTCTTTTCCGAAGAACTAATTAGTGCTGATGAAGCCGTCACTAATTTAGATCTTCTCATCAAAGATAAAATTCAACGGTTAAAAGGATTTTTTGAAGTCCTAAAAGACGACATGACCCAAGTTGAAAAAGCTATCTTAGATGATGTGGTTAAACAAGCATATATCAACAGTGGAATCCTGAAATATAACCGCTTGAGCGAAATTAAGGACGACCAATGGCCAACGTTATCAGATGTTTATAACGAAATTGGCAAATTGGCAGAAAAAGATAGTGAAAAGTATGAACGAATCAAAGATTTTTACTACATTCTAGCTAGTTTCACGCATGGTTCTAACACCTTGTTTGACGGTCACACCAATGTCAATATCAATAGTAAGATTGTTTCATTTGATTTAAAGGCTTTGCAATCCGAACAAGAAGTACAAGCAGGCGCATATTTAACAACTTTCCAATTCTTGTGGGACGAGATTACCAAAGACCGCAAGAAGCGTAAGAAGCTATTTGTTGATGAATTTCATTTCTTGACGTTGCACAAAGCGGCTGCTACTTTCTTCCACCAAGCTTACAAGCGGTTCAGAAAGTATAACGCAGGAGCTATTGCTGGAACGCAACAAATTCAAGATGTGATTGAGGGAACAACTGATACAGGACAAAACATTGGAGAAGCAATCATTGGTAACTCATATACAAAAGTCTTTTTTGGACTTGACGGTAAAGGTGTAGATGATGTCATTACCAAGTTGCGCATGAACTTTTCAGGTAAAGAGAAGAAGTTGTTAGAACGTAGGCGACAAGGGGACGCTTTAATGATTTACGGTAGCCAGCGAGCCTTTATGAACGTTGAATTGACCGAAGAAGAATTAAGACTAATTGACCCAGAAGCCTATCAACAGAAGTATGACCGAGAAACAGCCGACCAGCCAGATTATTCAAAGCGAGTAGTTTTGACACCAACCGAAGTTGAAGAATTAACAACTTTGGAAAATAGCTAAGGGGGGGTAACTAATGAAACAGAATGTTGAACTATTAAACATTGAAGTTGGAACATTCAAACGAGTGGGACAAAAGCTTTCGATTAAGCTTGATCGTAACCAATTTCGTTACGACAGCATAATCGAATTAAATGAACTCAAAAAAACAACCACAGAATTTTTGCCATTAGTCAATATTGCTGAACAGGAAAAGCAAATTGAACTGACTTACCAATTACCTAGCGAGCTAAAATCACTAAAAAACATTGGTAAGGAAAATAAGGCAATCAAAACAGCGGTTGCTAAAGCAATCATGGAACAGGATATTTTGAGTAAAACAAATTACCATGTTTCGTTAAACCCAGCGAACATTTGGTATTATCCTATGTCCCACATTGTTTATGCTTACAGAGCTAATGAGCTAATGCCATTTGATGAAACACATAGCTCCTTAGACCAGTATAAGGCACTAATCCTGTATTGCTTAACAGGAGCGCCTTATGAATTATTACTAGATAATCCAAAAGAAGCCTTAAATAAGTTAAGTGATGAACTCATTCAACAAATTCAAGATGTTAATTCAGTTCAGGAATTAAAGAAAGTCGTTGCACAGACAGAAGATTTTGTCACTTATCAACAGTGGCAAGCAGTCGATAAGAAAACTATCAAAACCAAGCGCAACTATATTGTGACACTAGCAACCGTTGTTATTGTGGCAGTTATTGCCGTTGGATTGGTTAAAAAAACCGATAGTAATAAATACAACGCCTTAGCAGATCAACACCAAGTTGAACTAGCCCAGGCGAATAACAAAGCGGATATTAAAGTAGCTTTGGGACAAAAGAACTGGAAAAAGGCTAATAAAGCCATGGATAAAGCTAAGTATTCAGACGATAAGAAAGTTGCCACTTACTTGAATATCAAACAATACCAACAAGCACTGAAAGTTAATCCAAAGAAGCTAAATCAAATCGTTAATTTAGCTTACAAGAATGACGACCAAAAGCATATTTTGGACTGGACGACACCAGCCAAAACACCGCAAAAAATCAGCGACCAGTTGAAACTAGAAAAAGCGATTATCAACTATGATACGCAAACCATGAGTAACCAACTATCATTTGTTACCAACAAGAAGCAGTTGTTACGTATGGGAGAAGCCTATATTGCACATGACAGTATTCAAGACGCCGAAAACGTGCAAATGAAGTTGGTGTCAGTAGATGAAAAGAGTGGTAAATACTTGAAGTCAGAGATTGAACTAAAAGACGCACAGGACGCCACAGCGGACGCTCAAAAGAAGTTAGATGACGCCAACAAAATTGACGGTGGCAAAGATAAGTCAAAAAACGACAAAGTTAAAGAAGCACAATCTAACTTAGATTCTGCTAAGGATAAGGAGAAATCAGCACAAGATAAAGTTGATAAAGCAAAGCAAAAAGTAGGTGCATGATATGGGGTTAGCCTATGAGTTTCAAAAGAAAAAAATCAAATTCATCTTATATGGTGTTGTTGGTTTTTTCCTAGCAATCATATTGATTATTGCAGGTATAACAGGAGATTTAGAAGAGAATTGCGGAGATGATACCACATCAAGCCAAGTCACTAACCTAGATGATAAAGGCATGGAAGAAAATGCGAAAAACATTGCCAAACATTGGCAAGAAAAATATCACGCCACACCGCAAGCAATCGCAGGGATTTTAGGAACGTTGACTTTAGAAAGTCGCCTAAATCCCAAATCAGTTAATTCAAGCTCACAAGCTACTGGATTAGCCCAATGGTTAGGGGGACGTAAAGACAAACTGGAAGCCTTAGCGCAAAAACAAGGCAAATCCGCTACTAATTTAGGCGTTCAATTAGATTATTTAGACCAGGAATTAGCCAGTGATTACTACAAGAGTAATCAAAAGATTTTCAAAATGACAGACGTACACAAAGCGTCAAAAGCCTGGTTGCTAGATTTTGAGGGTATGTCTAAAAATCCTGAACAATGGTTTTTGTCGAAGCGTTACGCCTTTGCAGATCACTGGTATTCAGTGATTGGCACAAAAGACCCTGTCGCAGGCGATAGTTTAGACAATGCCAACCAAGATGAAGAAGCCAGCGCTAACCTAGATTGCGCTAGTGACACTGACACAGGTGAAGCAGACGGCAATATCATTAAAACAGCCAAGAGCATGAAAGGTTATTTCAAGTATGGTCAATCACACCCTAGCGCTGATTTAGGAACTGACTTAAAAAATCCTAACAAGTTAGGTACAACCGATTGTTCAGGATTTATCTGGTTAGCTTTAAACAAAGCAGGCTACAAAGTACCTGCTAACATGGCTTGGTTTACAGGCTCAATGTCAGCAGACGCAAAAGGCGCTCACAAGTGGTTAAAGCAAATTAAGCCAAGTGACGCAAAAGCAGGCGATATTGTAATTGTTAATCAAGGCGCAGGTGCAGGAAATAACGGACACACCGCTTTTCTTACCGAAAATTGGCATGGTAAAGACACAAAGATTATTCAAGAGGGTGGCGACACCACAGGACACGTAAACGAGGGACGTTTTGGCACATCATTTTCAATCCTATTGGACGGTGGAGATGTTGTTCTGGCAAGACCAGTTAAGAAGTAGACAAGGGGGAATAATAGATGAAACGGTGGCAAATCGTATTAACCGCAGTTGCAGGCGTTGCCTTAGTAGTTTCATTGATTGGCAACTATGCACAGCAACGAAGTAAAAATGAGCTAAGAACTGAACTAAAAGACAGTCAAAGCAAGCAAAAGCAAACAGCGCAAAATTTGAAAGCTAAAACAACTAAAAATCAAGTTTTAGCTGATCAAATTGATACATTCAAATCAACACAAAACAATAAAGATAAAAGCACCGTAGAACTTGACTTTAACAACACCGCAAACGAGTTTTTAAAGTATATGTTCACATTTGAACCTGATTCATATAAGACACGCAAAGAACATGTTAAAGGTTTAGTAACAGACGACCTATTTAAACAGTATTTCCCAAGTAATCAAAATTTTGGGGACAGTAACAACGTTTCATCAAAGCTAGACCAAGCCAAGATTTATACCCGAGCAAAGCAAGACCAAAATATTGACGGTTTAGCCGTCATTACTTTTGAAAGTAAAACAGGTAGTAACGACTTTAAAAAGCAAACTGTTTTGTATCAATTAAGCTATGATACAACCGCCAAACAGTTGACTAAGGTCAAAAGCTTAGGAGATAGTTTTGAAGCGTCAGACATTCAATAAAATTATCAAAACACTTGCTATCGTGGCGGTTATAGCATTCATGGTAATTTTCGTGGGACACAACTACATCAATACGATTGAAAAAAGACAAGAAACAGTTCAGATACCCAAAGATACCAAGAAAACTTTATTTTTCTATCGGGACGATTGTTCAGATTGTCAGTCAATCTTTCATCAAGTCTATTGGCGAGATAAATTAACCAAACAAGACGTGTTATTTATCAATATGAACCAACCAGCAAACCGAAAGTACATTGAAAAGTATAATTTAACGGCAGTCCCAACGTTTATCAATGCGGACAATCAGCGCTATTCAGGGACGAATTTAGATAAGATTGAGAAAGTTGTAGGTAAAAATTAAATGGGCGAAAAGATATTTACAGGGGTTAAAAAATCTATACCGTATCTCATCATGCTTCTAGTCGGTTTCTATCTAGCGATACTATTAACAGCGTTGATACTAGCATTAGCACAATATAAGTTACAAGTGACCGACCACTTAACAGGGATTCTAAAAGAAGTATCGTTTAGTCCTTTTCACTATTTCAAGTTGTATTTAGTTCAGAAACAGCCACCATTGATTATTGTCAGCATTGCCACCATTCTATACACCTTATACTTTGGACTTAAACGCCAAAGCAAAGCTAAGCAATGGGAAACAGCCGACACTGATACACATGGTAGTGCTACATGGGGAAACGTAAAAGATTTGTTGACACAGTATTTTACGATAAGTTCCAAAGATTTAAGCAGTCAGTTTAATGAAAGCCTGAAATCAGACGTTATTAAACAATTACAGGACAAGGGGGAGCAGAAATGAACGGTACAATTCTAGGCATGGTTGATAAACAAATTATTTATCAAAATAACAGCACCAAACCTAACAGAAATGTGTTCGTTGTCGGGGGTCCAGGTTCTTACAAAACCCAATCAGTGGTTATCACTAATCTGTTTAACGAAACACAAAATAGTATTGTTGTGACCGACCCAAAGGGCGAACTGTACGAAAAGACCGCAGGTGTTAAAGTCGCCCAGGGCTATCAAGTCCATGTCGTCAATTTTGCGAACATGATACACTCTGATCGCTACAATCCGTTTGATTATATCGACCGAGATATACAAGCCGAAAATGTCGCCACTAAAATTGTTCAATCCGAAAATAAAGAGGGTAAAAAAGACGTTTGGTTTAGTACACAAAGGCAATTACTAAAAGCCTTAATCTTGTTCGTAATGAACCACCGAGAACCAAAACAACGTAATTTAGCAGGAGTTACCAATGTTTTACAAAAGTTTGATGTTGAACCAGGCGAAGATGAAACTGATAGCCCCCTAGATTCACTTTTCTTAGACTTAGATATGTCCGACCCAGCTAGACGAGCTTATGAACTAGGTTTCAAAAAAGCCAAAGGAGAAATGAAAGCTAGTATCATTGAAAGTTTGTTAGCAACTGTCAGCAAGTTTGTTGACGCCGAGGTTGCCGACTTTACAGGCTTTTCTGATTTTGATTTAAAAGATATTGGTAGTACAAAAACTGTTTTGTACGTGATTATCCCAGTCATGGACGATACTTACGAAAGCTTTATTAACTTGTTTTTCTCACAGTTGTTTGATGAATTATATAAATTGGCGTCAGACCATGGCGCAAAGTTGCCAGTATCAGTTGACTTTATTCTTGACGAGTTTGTCAATTTAGGTAAATTTCCAAAGTATGAAGAATTTCTAGCAACTTGTCGTGGTTATGGTATTGGTGTTACCACCATTTGCCAAACCTTGACCCAGCTTCAAGCCCTATATGGTAAGGAAAAAGCTGAATCTATTTTAGGTAATCACGCCGTCAAGATTTGCTTAAATGCAGCAAATGACGTGACCGCTAAGTATTTCAGTGATTTACTAGGTAAATCAACTGTTAAAGTCGAAACAGGAAGTGAAAGTACCAGCCGTAGCAAAGAAACAAGTACTAGCAAAAGTGACAGTTACAGTTATACCAGCCGTTCACTGATGACATCAGATGAAATTATGCGTATGCCAGATACGCAGAGCTTACTCATCTTTTCTAACCAACGACCAATTAAAGCAACTAAGGCTTTTCAATTTAAATTGTTCCCTGGTGCTGATCATTTAGTTGAACTGAAACAAAATGACTACACCAGCGAACCAACAGGAAGCCAACTTACAAAGTTTAACGAAGCTAACGAAAAGTGGGAAGCAGAGTTAGCAAAAGCCAAAGCGATAAAAGCAAAGAATGATGTAAAGCCCGAAGAAGAAGAAGATATGCAGGACGAAATGGATTTAGCAGTCGCAAAGCAACAAGCTAGTTCAGAAAATGAAGATGTTGATTTTTAATCAAGGGGGAGTTAATCAATGAGTAAACCAAAGAAATGGACGCTTGCTAGTCTGATTGTCATTGTTTTAGCAGTTATTGCAGGGATCGGCTATGGAGTAGGAAACAAGGACACCACCGAAGCCTTGCAATCACAACAATGGACTTTAACAAGCCAAGAAGAAAGCAATACCGTTAATTTTAAGAAAGATAACACCATGATTCTAGGCAAAGAGCCAATGACCGAAAACTTTAAATATTCAATCAAAAAACAAGGTAATGTTGAATATTTGAAGCTTACACACCACGAAGATTTAGGAAGTGACGGTAAATATTACTTCAAAATCAAAAAAACAGATAGTGGCTACTCATTGACTTTGGA
Source organism: Candidatus Enterococcus avicola (assembly GCA_019116505.1). Lineage (GTDB taxonomy): Bacteria > Bacillota > Bacilli > Lactobacillales > Enterococcaceae > Enterococcus_I > Enterococcus_I eurekensis. The sequence goes on from DXBN01000052.1 coordinate 18,162, forward strand.
TAAAGGAAAAACTAATCAACCAGCTAAAAATGCAATGTACGGTATGACAGACAAAAACAACTTAGTTTCAAAGTAAGGGGGAAAGCGTATGTACTCACAATATTTTGTTGTTGGGTCAATCATTGGAGATAAAATAAACGACTGGTTAAAAGATGTTTTTAAAGCAATCATGAACTTTGCTGTATCAGGCGTAAAAGCAATTCTAGACCAGTTAAATACATCTTTGCCAATCATAGATAAGTGGTACGGTGTATTCCTTGCTTTTGCTACATCAATGGTTGTCGTAGTTGTTCTAGCAAGAATTATCATGACACTTATTGGCGAAGCAGACGAAAGTACAGATGTGACGTGGGCGAACATAATCATAGACGCTGTTAAATCCGCAGTTGCAATTCCTATCTTTGTCTTTTTACAAGGTTTTTTACAAACAAGAATCATCTTACCCCTTGCAAAAGGCATGTTCGATATGAGCGGTAAATTTTCCGCAGACGCCGTTTATTCCACGTCAAAGGTTACCAAAAACATTGCAATCACAGGTTTCATGCAAATTCTGTTTCTAGCCTTTTTTGCAATCGTAACCGTAGCATTTTTCATTAAAATGTGTATCTACTTTGCAGATATGGCATGGTATAACCTATCAATCCCGATTGTTGCCATGTCGATTGCCAGTGAAAGTTTTGATTATAGCTCAACCTGGTGGAAGAAATTAGTTTATTACAACATTTCCATGTTGTCGCAAGTATTATCACTAACCTTAGCAATTTGGTGTTTTACGCATATTGGCTCAAAATGGAGCTTTGTAGCCTTTATGGGAGCGATTGGTTTTGGTTGGTTAGTGCTTCACACACCACACGTTATTCAAGACTTTTGGGCTTCAACAGGGATTACCAAAGGCGCAGGACGTTCAGTTATGCGTGGTATGGGTAACATTGGACGAGGCATGCTTAGAGGGAGAGGATAGTAGACAGTAAAGGGGGGAATATCAAGATGTCAAATACAGTAATCTTAGCTGAAAAACCCAGTCAAGCAAGAGCGTATGTTGAGGCATTTCAAAAAAGCACAAAAAAACAGGGTTACTTTGAAGTAAGCGACCCTGTTTTGTCCGATAATACCAAAATTACTTTTGGTTTCGGACACTTAGTTGAATTAGCCACACCCGA
>DXBN01000053.1 GCA_019116505.1 Candidatus Enterococcus avicola
CCTCAGTCAAACTGACTTAAGTTCCCCTCCTAAAATTGAAAATATGTTATTGAATTACAGAGGCTGAGACAAAAGTGTTTAGCTCCAAGAAATAAGAAGAAATTTCCGAAAATTGTTCTTTAATTTTTGGAGAATTTCGGCTTATTTCCGAAGGAGTTGCTTTTGTTCAGCTGATTATCTTAATGTCTCACAAAAGCGTTTCTTCGCCGTAGGCTTGATCCAAGGCTTGTTGAATATCTTCGATAATAGATGTTGGCTCTTCCAAACCAACGTACATGCGAATGTGTGCTGGCGACAAGCCTCTTTTCTGAACAGCCGCCAAGTTATTGCCTTTGAATACAGGCAAGGCCAAACTTTCAAAGCCACCCCAACTGACCCCAATTGTGACCAGCGTCAATGCGTTCACAAATGTTTTCAAACGTTCAAAATCGGTATCTTTTAAATCAATCGCAAATAATGAGCCATAACCTGTTAAATATTTTTCTGCTAACGCTTGTTGTTGTTGATTTCCTACAAAAGGATGATATAATCGACTGATTCGCGGATCCTTTTGCAAAGCCGACAGCACCGTTTGGATGGCTTGAGACTGATGCGCCAACCGAACAGGCATGGTACGAATACCTCGTAACGCTAACCAAGAATTGAAGGGACTATTGACTGCGCCTAATGCTTGATGACCATGTTCAAAAATTTGATCTACAAGCGCTGCTTTGCCAATGACAGCCCCTGCTACAATATCCGAATGACCACCAATATATTTGGAACAAGAATGAATCACCAGGTCCACATTATGGCATAAAGGATGCTGAAATAACGGTGACGCCCACGTGTTATCAATGACAGTGTATGCGCCAATTTTTTGTGCTAACGCAGTTATTTTTTCTAAATCTAGCAGTTCAAACTTTTGTGAGGACGGACTTTCAAAGTAAATGACTTTGGTGTTTTCCTGAACAAATTGAAAAAGTTCTTCTGTTTCTGCAACGTCTACTTTGGTCAAGGATACGCCAAATTTCTCTAAATATTGCACAAACGAAACAGATTCTCCATAAATTGTATTGACCATTAAAACATGATCACCTTGTTGGAGCAACGTAAACAGCGTTGCCGAAATAGCGCCCATTCCTGAGGCAAAAACTTTACATTTTTCTCCACGTTCCAAACGAGCAATTTTTTTCTCTAAAATTTCTGTTGTGGGGTTGGTGCCACGTGTGTAAACATAATTATTTTTTTCATCTATACTCGCTGCCATAAATTCTTCGTAAGTTGGAAAATAAAAGGAAGAGGTTTGAACCAACTCGGGCACCATCGGATGATACATTTTTTCCATTCCTTTTTCCACTTCACAGCAAATATTTTCATCATTCTCAACATGCATTTCCTTCACTCCTCTTTCTCTACAATGTTTCTGGTACTTCATGGGCTTCTTCTTTTTGATATTGTCGATCTAAGGCTTTTACAAATGGATAATAAATAACGACACTAGCGGCAACAGCTAAAACTTGCGTCACTGCACCTTGCCATTTTCCCACTAAAAAGCCCGAAAACAGAAAGGGCGTAGCCCATGGTGCTTGAATGTTTGTAAACATTGGCATGAACCCAATTTTCATTGACAGAAAGGCAATCAAGACCGATACAATCGGCGCGACCGCAATCGGAATCAATAATAAAGGGTTAAAAATAACTGGGAGTCCAAAAATCAAGGGTTCATTAATGTTGAAAAATGCTGGAACAAACGAAATTTTCGACATGGCTTTCATTCTAGATGAATGTCCGACGATGGCCATTGCAATAGCCAAGCCAATCGTGCAACCAGCGCCTCCAATTGTAGCAAATTGATCGAGCATTTGGACCGTGCCAAAGTTGCCACTTTGAGCAGTTAATTGTCCTAATTCCGCTAAGCTTTGGTTTTTGTCTGCATTCGCATATAAAATAGGATATAGCATGGAATTGATGACAGTTGGATGAATCCCAAACCACCAGAACAGTCCATTTAAGCCAGCCACAATAATAATTGCAAAAGGGGTTCCGATTAAACCTTGCAGTGGCGCTTGAATCACCGCATAAATTAATTGCGGGAAGGAATCCGCAAACGAAAGCCCAATCCCATTAATCAATAAAGCCACCGCTACCACAAAAATCCCAGGAATCAATGCACTAAAAGCTTGGCTGACCATAGAAGGCACGCTGTCAGGCATTTTGATGACTAATTTTTTCTTAATACAGAAACGAGTTAATTCAACCGAAAGAATTGACATAATAATAGCCGTAATTACCCCTTGGGTTCCTAACCAGTCAAACGATAAAACTTTTGTCACAACTTCGCCTGATTCAGTGGTCACCGTTTTCGGTAAAACGACTACGTAAGCAACAATTCCTAAAATTAATGAAGTTAAACGATCCATTTCGTAACTTTCCGCCAATTTATAGGACATCGTCCCAGCAAAAATAATTCCCATCATGTTGAAAGTCGCTCGATAAGCTGGTGAAATCATATCCGCCCAACCTGCACCGAAAATTCCAGCCATAAAATCGCCATACCCTGCTACTGGAAAATCTGTAATCAACATAAAAATCGATCCAATAATTGTTAACGGCATAATTGCAAAAAAACCATTTCTTAAGGCTTGAAAATAACGTAAACTTGTAATCCTTGAAACTTTAGGCACTACGGCTTGCTCCACCCAGTTTGTTAACTTATCCATTTCACTTCTCTCCTTAATCCTTTGTGATATCCTCATCATAAAGAAACCGCTTTCTGATGTAAATACGACTAACTGATTCTGTAACTATGTTTCATAATTCATACGCTTAAGGTATACTGAAAGCGAAACAAAGTACCACAGAGAGGTGAACCCATTGAATCTAATCGAATGTTTAGAACAAAAAGAACGCTATACATATAACGAAGGGCTAATTATTGATTTTATTTTATCTCATACTGAACGAGTCCTGCATATGTCGATTTATGAACTAGCAGAAGCCACCAACTCTTCAACTTCCACGATTGTTCGTTTGTGTAAAAAAACAGAAACTAGCGGTTTCAAAGAATTTAAAATCCGCTTGTCCCGCGACTTAGAAATTCACTACCAAGCAATCCGGAATGTTGATGCGAATATGCCTTTTTTAGCGCAGGATTCTGATTTACTAATTGCCAAGAAAATTGCGCAGTTAACGACTGAAACTGTTCAATCCACCCAACAGTTATTAACCGAGGCCATGTTAAATAAAAGCATTGATTTACTTTTAACCGCTGAAAATATTTTAGCAGTAGGCGTCAGTAACTCCTACATTCGCTTAACGGATTTTCAAACAAAGTTATTACGCATTCAGCTATTTATCCATTTAATCCCTTATCAAGCTGAACAATTTTATTTAGCCATCAATGCCACCAAAAATGACGTAGCCATCCTCGTCTCTTACAGTGGTAACACTGCAGAAATCGTAAATGAAGCACGGATTTTTGCAGAAGGAGGCACCCCGATTATTGCCATTACTTCAGACTTGAACAGCCAATTAGCTAAATACGCTACAGTGATTTTGCCCATTCCTAACGTTGAACATGCCGATTTCAAAGTCTCGACCTTTTCCTCTCAACTAGCCATCGAATATATCCTCAATGTCCTTTATTCCTGTATTTTTAGTCGCAATTTCGATAAGAATTACACATCACAAAAAAATACACCTACTTCGATACTTAAATTTTAAACAAAACAAAAAAACAGTACTGATGATCAGTACTGTTTTTCACAATCGGGAAGACAGGATTCGAACCTGCGACCCCTTGGTCCCAAACCAAGTGCTCTACCAAGCTGAGCTACTTCCCGGGCTATGAAGTTAAAGTAATAAAAAAAGACTATCGAATTAAAAAGAAACTCACGTGCACCTTTTTAAAACTTAGTCAATCACTCAACTATGCACCCAAAGGGAGTCGAACCCCTAACCTTTTGATTCGTAGTCAAACACTCTATCCAGTTGAGCTATGGGTGCTAAATATAAAACAATGCCGAGGACCGGAATCGAACCGGTACGGTGATCACTCACCGCAGGATTTTAAGTCCTGTGCTTCTGCCAGTTCCGCCACCCCGGCGCGATTGCTTTGGCAAAGCGGAAAACGGGGTTCGAACCCGCGACCCCCAAGAT
>DXBN01000054.1 GCA_019116505.1 Candidatus Enterococcus avicola
ATTGATCCATTGAAATCCCATGGTTATTCGCAATTAACCAAATTGAATCCCCTGATTTTACCGTATAGGTTTGATTACTTGTTGATGGTTTTTGGCCTGTGCCTACATTCGTCGGCGGATTTGGATTTTCAACTGGTGGTAACGGTGTTAACTCATCCGTTGCCCCTTTTTTAACAACTAGTTTTTGACCAGGGTGAATCAAATCGCCTTTAATGTTATTCCAACTACGTAATTGATCCATGGTAATCCCATGACGATTCGCAATTGACCAGACGGAATCCCCTGATTTCACCGTATAAGTTGCTGACCCTTGGCTATTACTATTACCTGGATTGCTTGGCTGTTCTGGTACACTTGGTGTTGTCGGATTCCCCGTAGCCAGCGTATCAAAACGAGTTAATTGATACGCTTCGATAACGTTGTTTAATTTAGAAGCATAACTTGGATCTGTCGCGTAACGACCAGTTAACCAAGCTGTAGCATCACGATAGCTTGTCGTATTACTCTTCCAAGCGCCCGCATAATAATAAACACCATGTTGTAATGATACATTTCTTAAAGTATAAGCGTTATCCGCAAACGATTCAGCAAATGATGGGTATTTACGGAAAGGTTCATTTTTCGTTACCCATTGACCATTTAAATACTCCAAAGTACTCATATACACCGTTTGACCTTGATAACTTCCTTTAATACCAAACAAATTATAGTTCGGTGCTTGTGACAAGGTACTACCGCCCCAACCACTTTCGATAATTGCTTGAGCAATCATCACGGAAGCATATAAATCATTGGCATTTGCTATAGATACCGCATGTTGTGAAACCATTGAAATGAATGCTTGTGGATCCATTGCTGCTCTTGAACGCATCGCTGCCGGTGCTGCAAACGGTGCTGAAACTTCTACCGGTGCTTCTTCAATAACCGGTTCTACTACTTCTGGTACGATTTCTTCAATGGATTGTTCTGGTAATTCTTCGATAATTTCGGATGATTCTGGAATAATTTCTTCTTCGATAATCACTTCGTCAGTTGGAAGTGTTTCTTCTATATTGACATCCGTTTCAGCGACTTCTTCAATGACTGCTTCATCGGACTCTTGACTGTTTGTATCCATTGTATTTGCGCTGATTTCTTCAGTAACTGTATCTGTTTCATCCGCAAGTACTGTAACGATTGGTGATAGTGGCGCAACTGCTGAAATTGCCGTGATTGTTGTACCTAAAACAGCCGCACTTTTTTTCATATTGCGATAAAAAGTCCGTTGTTCTTCTATTTTTCGACGTTCTTTACGTGACAAAGACTCTCCCATTACCTTACCTCCGATATTAATTTACAAAACTCATAACTTTAGTATACCTGTTCCTTTTTCTTAAGAAAAGTTTAACAGCTATTTTTTTTGAATTGTAATCTGGCTGTAACACGTTATACATCTAATTTACTTTCATCAGACTCTTGCGAAATCTACTAGCTACGGTATACTAAAAAAGATTTCAACATTTAATTTATCGGTTATTTTTGTTTTTATCAAAATAACGATCAATCGAAAGGAATTTTTATGAAAAATAAACTTTATTATCAATTTGCTGGCAGCTGCTTTTTACTAGGTTTTACTATTTTAGGTTATTTTGTTAAATCCTTTCCTAAATTCATTCAACCCTTTGACCAATGGCTAACAGGAATGATTTACAATGTGAATGATACGTTCACTCCTTTTTTCTTATGGGTTACAAAATTTGCGAATCCTTCGACGATCATTATCTTATTTCTAGCAGTCTTGTTCGTGCTTATTTATGGAAAACAATACGCAGAGGCAATTTGGTTTGGCCTAGGGGTTGTTGGGATAAGCGGTCTTATTAACCCATTGTTGAAGCTTGCTTTTGGCCGCGTGCGCCCAAGTCTCGAGCACCTCGTTACAGAACATAGCCTAAGTTTTCCAAGTGGTCATGCGACAGCGAGTATGATTCTTTACGGCTCCTTGATTTTCTTATTACCGATTTTTATCGAAAATAAGACACTGCGTCTAACGTTACAAATTTTATTAGGAACAGTCATTTTCACCATTGGTTTAAGCCGGATTTACCTAGGCGTGCATTACCCAACAGATGTCATCGGTGGCTTTTCATTAGCGCTTGGCTGGCTCCTTTGGTCATTTCCTGTCTATCAAGAAAAACGCTTCGTTTGGCGTTTTCAAAACAAACAACATTAAGAAAGAAGCGAATCGATTATGTCTTTTATTTATACCGAGGATCCCAACAAACGCTATCACTCTTGGAATTATGCGCTACGACAAGTTTTTGGCGATAAAATTTTTAAAGTGCCCATTGATGGTGGCTTTGATTGCCCAAACCGCGACGGGACCGTAGCTCATGGCGGCTGTACGTTTTGCAGTGTTTCAGGTTCAGGCGATATGATTGTTGCGCCTGAAGATCCGATTCCGGTGCAATTCAAAAAAGAAATTGATATGATGCATCGAAAATGGCCCGGCGTCGAACAATATATTGTTTATTTCCAAAATTTCACCAACACTCATGCCCCACTTTCCGTTATTAAAGAACGCTTTGAGCAAGTCGTGAATTTGCCGGGTGTCGTTGGTCTATCGATTGGTACACGTCCAGACTGTTTACCAGATGATGTTGTCGATTATTTGGCTGAACTCAACGAACGGTTATATTTATGGGTCGAGCTTGGCTTACAAACAACTTTTGAATCGACAAGTAAAATGATTAATCGTGCACACGATTATCAAACTTATATCGATGGTGTCGCAAAATTACGTCGCCATAACATTCGCGTTTGTACCCATTTAATTAATGGTTTGCCTGGCGAAACGAAAGAAATGATGGAAGAGAACGTTCGTCGGACAATTCTAGATTCAGATATTCAAGGGATTAAATTGCATTTGTTGCATTTAATGAAAAATACCCGTATGTTGCGTGACTACCACGAAGGAAGGCTACAGTTGCTTTCGCAAAATGATTATACGGAAATTGTCTGCAACCAATTGGAAATGATTCCGCAAGAAGTGATTATTCATCGGTTAACTGGCGATGCTCCTCGCGATACCATTGTTGGACCAATGTGGAGTTTAAAAAAATGGGAAGTCCTAAATGGAATCGATCAAGAAATGCGTCGACGTGATTCTTATCAAGGGAAATTCAACGTCCGTGAAGAGGTGGTGCCCTCATGTTAAAAACAGCTCTACACTACAGTCGCCAACTCTTACAAGAAGTCTTACAGCCTGGTGACATTGCCGTTGATGCGACAATGGGTAATGGTCACGATACCCTATTCATGGCGGAATGTGTCGGAAAAACCGGCTTTGTTTATGCTTTTGATATTCAAGCACAAGCGATTGAATCAACCAAAGCCCGCTTAACGGATACGCCTTTTGAGCAACGAGTTCAATTAATTTTTGATGGTCATCAAAATCTGGCGCTTTATTTACCTAAAGAAACCATCATTAAAGGCGCCATTTTCAATTTAGGTTACTTGCCGAAAAGTAATAAATCGATTATCACTTTACCGAATACGACCAAAAAAGCCCTCGATGCTTTACTCGAACGTTTGGCACCAAAAGGACGAATTGTGATTGTTGCTTATTACGGCCATGAAGGTGGCGCAGAAGAATTACTCACCGTTCGTCATTACTGTGAACAACTCCCACAAGAATTATACAATGTCCTAAATTACCAATTCATTAATCAAAAGAACCAACCACCAATTTTATTTTGTATTGAAAAAAAATAATGAATCTACTGGAAGCCCTGCTTTGCATATACACACCTTAACTAACAGTGTCGACAACAAATTTCCTTCCGACCACTTTCCAGTTGAAGCGCTGATTGAAATTTAATATTACTAACGAATGAATAAATCGCCTCTTTTCTGACTTCATACAATCAGAAAAGGGGCGATTTATTCATTCTATTTTTATCTTTGCTACGCGCCACCAAAGTATAACATTGATTAGGATGGTTCCTAAGATAGCGAGTCCTAAAAATAATTGTAGGGTTGGAACGATATCCATCATCGCATTCCAATCTGCTTTTCGAATTAGAACTTCAAGATAACGGTATTGTAGCCAGATACCCAATGCACAAGAAATCGCACTAAAAAAAGAATAATAGTGATATTTTTTCGGATGAAACATGGCAATTATTGGTAATCCACCTGCTAACATCAAACTCAAAAAGCTCAAATTTATAATCAAATCATGACCTCCATCCCTTTAAATCTTAGTATACTAAAATCGACAGAAATTTAATTACAACTATTTTTTAATTAATCGAATCTTAAATAATAAAAAAAGAATCGTTCATCTGACTCGAACGATTCTTTTCATAATTAAATTTGTTTTGGTTTAAAGCGTTTCAAGCGTAACGCGTTTAACACCACGGAGATGGAACTAAAGCTCATTGCCGCTCCTGCTAACATTGGATTTAATAAGGGGCCACCGAATGCATATAAGATACCCATCGCAACTGGAATTCCTAATACGTTATACGCAAAGGCCCAGAAGAGATTTTCTCGAATGTTTTTAATCGTTGCGCGACTTAATTCGATGGCAGTTGGCACATCATTTAAATCCCCACGCATCAAGACAACATCCGCCGATTCAATCGCGACGTCGGTTCCTGTTCCAATCGCAATCCCGACATCAGCTTGTGCTAATGCGGGAGCGTCGTTAATGCCATCACCCACCATTGCGACTTTCTTTCCTTCTTGTTGAAGTTTTTTGACTTCTTTCGCTTTGTCTTCTGGTAAGACTTCACTGAAGACACGATCGATGCCGACTTGTTTGGCAATCGCTTGTGCGGTTTGATGGTTGTCACCGGTAATCATTGCGACTTCTAACCCCATCTTGTGAAGACGAGCAATCGCTGCTTGGCTACTTGCTTTGACCGTATCAGCCACTGCGACAATGCCGACTAATTGATTTTCTAAAGCTAAATACATCGGTGTTTTCCCTTCGGATGCTAAATGCTGTGCATCCGTTACTTCCGTGGTTACTGGAATATTATTTTCTACCATTAATTTTTGATTCCCAAATAAAACTTTTTGACCCTCGATAACGACTTCGATTCCATGTCCTGGAATGGCGTTGAAAGCGTTACTTTCAGGTAACACAAGGTTCTTTTCTTTAGCTCTTTCAATAATCGCTTGTGCCAATGGATGTTCTGATCCAACTTCTGCTGCAGCAGCTAATGTTAAGAGTCCTTCTTCTGTCATTCCTTGATAAGTCAATAGATCGGTTACCACGGGTTTACCTTCTGTAATCGTTCCGGTTTTATCAAAGACAATCGTTTGGACTTTATGTGTGGTTTCTAGCGCATCGCCACTTTTAATTAAAACACCATTTTCCGCCCCTTTACCCGTTCCAACCATAATGGCTGTTGGTGTCGCCAATCCAAGAGCACACGGACAAGCAATTACTAACACGGAAATCGTAATCGTTAAAGCAAAGACCCATGATTCTTGTCCTAAAAAGAACCAAGCCACACCAGCTAAAATGGCCAAAGCAATCACGATTGGGACAAAAACCCCTGAAACTTTATCAGCCAATTGAGCAATCGGTGCTTTCGAACCTTGAGCTTCTTCGACTAATTGAATAATTTGCGATAAGGTCGTGTCTTCGCCAACTTTTGTCGCTTCAAACTTAAACGAACCCGTTTTATTGAGACTTGCGCCGACAACATTGTCACCGATTTTCTTTTC
>DXBN01000055.1 GCA_019116505.1 Candidatus Enterococcus avicola
CAATTATTACGAGCAGTATATTGCCGCCTCAGGCGCTCGGGTTTACAAAGAAAATCGTGAGAACTCGCATGCGCGGAATCATCATAAATATTCTGCAGCTTTCCTTGCTGCCTTACCAGAAAATCTAGCACCCAAGAAGGGATTGAGGCTTCATAGTGTAGATACTTTTGTACACTCTTATAGAAAGTCGCACCCTGACGAACGCGTACCATGCACAAAGACCGTTTACGCTTTGATCAATGCTGCCGTACTTCCAATCCGTAATATCGATTTGCCTATGAAGACCCGGATGCGGCCGCGCAAGAAAACCGTATCGGAACCGAAGGGTCATAATGCTAAACACCTGGGGCGCAGTATCGAAGAACGCGCGCCAGAAGTGCTCTCGAGGGAGGAGTTTGGGCATTGGGAAGTTGACTTGGTATTAGGTAAGAAAACAAAAAATGAGCCTGTCATCATCACTATGGTTGAACGGAAAACACGCTACTGCCTCACTAAAAAAGTTTGGGGAAAAAGCGCAGCCTTGGTTCAAAAAGGCGTGTTTGATTTGATGAAAAAACAGGGAATGGAACAGTTTAAGTCCCTTACAACGGATAATGGATCTGAGTTTTCAAGTCTGTCCCTTATCGAAGGAGTCGCCAACGATGTCCAGGTTTTCTTTACCCACGCATATGCTTCTTGGGAGAAAGGAACGAATGAACGACATAACCGTATGCTGCGAGAATTTATCCCAAAGGGAGTCACTTTGCGTCCATTGTCCTATTCGCATTTACTGGCAGTAACCAATACGATCAACGACAGACCGAGAAAAATAATGGATTATGCAACACCTGCAGAACGCCTTCAGGAAGAACTGGCAGTTTTACAAGCCGCTTAAGGTGTTTCGTTGGTTCCCTAGGGTAAGAGAATAGGTTGGCTGAGTCAAGAGCCGCTTCGCTCCTTCTCTTGACTCAGCCAACCTATCCTCTTGGAGCAGAACCACCAACGATTCACCAGAAAAATGGTAATGGATGAAACACGCCCTACCGAGAATGGCTTCAAACCGTTGGTAACACTGGATTATTGAGTAATTAGCTGTCTATAAAGGTTTTTTAAATTTTTTATGCATTTGATATTGCAATTAAGTACAAAATGTTTTTCCACATTTCCTTAACTTTATTATTCTTTATTCTGCTTGTTCACTTTGTTCAAGTTTTTCAACTTCTTCTAAAAAGTCTTTACTTACTTCGTCGTATTCACCAATGACAGCATCATCTCGAATATCATCAATGTTGGCATAAAATTCAATATGATTTTTTAAATTCGTGAAAGTCATTGGCGCATCGCCACCATACTCACCATCTAGATTAATCATCAGACGTTTTTCAGGATTTGGAATATTAACTTCCAATTTTGATGTCTTCGTATAAATTAAACGTTTGTCATTTACGTGTTTTCCTCCACTTAACATGAGGCGGATTAAATGGATAATCTCAAAGACGTTGGACGTTTTAACGATAATCAATGAAAATTTACCATCATCTAATTTTGCATCTGGAACAATTTGTTCGAAACCGCCCACAGAATTCGTTAATCCTAAGAAAAACATCGATGCGCTGCCTTCATATACGCCATCATCATATTTCAAATGCATTTTAATTGGTTTAATTTGTGGCAATAACTCTGCCCCTTTGGCTAAATAAGCTAAATAACCAAAAATACTTTTTAATTCAGATGGGACTTCATAAGTTAATTCAGTTAAATGACCACCAGCTGCAATGTTGATAAAATACATTTCTGCTGCTTTACCAATGTCCATTTTAACCGTTTGGTTTTTCAAAATGACTTCTGCTGCTGCACGAATGTTATCACGTGGCACTTTTAATGCTCGTGCATAATCATTCGTGGTTCCTCCTGGAATAATCGCCATTTTAGGACGATTTTCCAATGGAGCAATTCCGTTTACAACTTCATTAATTGTGCCATCACCACCAGCTGCAACGACTAGATCAAAGCCCGCCTCCGCTGCTCGTCGGGCTTCCTTTTTGGCAGACTCTGGTTCAGCTGTCGTTGCATAAGCACTTGCTTCAAAACCAGCTTGTTCCAATACGTCTAAAATATCAGGTAAGTTTTTTTTCATTAACTCTTTCCCTGACGTAGGATTATAAATTACCCGAGCTCTTTTCATGATACACCTCTTAACGTTTTGATAGTTCTTCTTGTAATAATTTATTAACAATACCTGGATTAGCTTTACCGCGAGTTGCTTTCATAATTTGACCAACTAAGAAACCAACTGCACGATCTTTTCCGTTTTTGAAGTCATCAATTGATTGTTGATTGTTATCTAAAATCTCATTAATTATTGGTAATAATTGACTTGGATCGGATAGTTGAATTAGGCCCTTTTCTTCAACGACTTTCTTCGCATCCCCACCATTTAAAATTAATTCACGGAATACTTTTTTAGCAATTTTCGAACTGATTGTACCATCAGCAATTAAAGAAATCATGCCTGCTAAGTTTTCAGGTGTTAATTTTGTATCGTGTAACTCTAATTTTTCACTATTTAAGTAAGCTGAAACTTCACCCATTAACCAGTTGGATGCTTGTTTGGCATCCGCGCCTGCAGCAATTGTTGCATCAAAGAAATCAGACATTTCTTTTGTTAAGGTTAAGACCATTGCATCGTATTCTGGCAATTCAAAATCAGCAATATAACGCGCACGACGCGCTAATGGCATTTCTGGTAACGATTGACGAACTTTTTCAACCCATTCATCACTAATTTTAAAGTGAGGAACGTCTGGTTCTGGGAAGAAACGGTAATCAGCAGAGCCTTCTTTTACACGCATTAAGCTTGTTGTGTTCGTTGCTTCTTCAAAACGGCGTGTTTCTTGTTGGATTTCGCCACCTGATAATAAAACTTTTGCTTGGCGTTTTTCTTCATAAATCAAGCCACGGCGAACAAAGTTTAATGAGTTCAAGTTCTTGATTTCTGCTTTTGTACCAAATTCTTCTTGCCCGTACGGACGTAAAGAAATGTTCGCATCACAACGCATTGAACCTTCTTCCATTTTCACATCAGAAACACCTGTGTATTGGATGATTGAACGTAACGCTTCAATAAAAGCGTATGCTTCTTCAGGTGAGCGCATGTCAGCTTCTGAAACAATTTCAATTAATGGTGTTCCTTGACGGTTTAAGTCAACGTGTGAATAGCCGTCTTTTCCATGCATGTTTTTGCCGGCGTCTTCTTCTAAATGAACACGGTTAATTCGAATGACTTTCTTTTGACCTTCAACTTCAATTTCAATCCAACCATCATGACCAATGGGTTTATCGTCTTGTGAAATTTGGTATGCTTTTGGGTTATCTGGATAGAAATAGTTTTTACGGTCAAAATAAGTATCTTGCGAAATTTGACAGTTCAAAGCTAACGCTGCTTTCATTCCAAATTCCAATGCTTGTTTATTCATAACTGGTAAAACACCAGGATAGCCCCAGTCAATTACGTGTGTATTGGTATTTGGTTCTGCACCAAAATGGGCAGGTGCCGGTGAGAAAATTTTAGAGTTTGTTTTTAATTCTACGTGGACCTCTAGCCCAATGACAGTTTCGAAGTTCATTATTTACCTCCTCCTAAAATCACTGGTTTTTTCGTATGGAAATCAGTGGCTTGTTCAAAAGCGTAAGCCGCTTGATACATTGTTTGCTCGTCAAAATGTTTACCAATAATTTGTAACCCAACTGGTAACCCTTCTGAGAATCCAGCCGGAATTGACATTCCTGGTAAGCCCGCTAAGTTAACCGGAATTGTTAATAAATCACTTAGATACATTGCTAATGGATTTGCAATATTTTCTCCAAGACCATAAGCGACGTTTGGTGCTGTTGGGCCAATGATTAAATCATAATCATTGAAAACATTATCAAAGTCTTGTTTAATCAATGTCCGAACTTGGCCTGCTTTTTTAAAGTGAGCATCGTAAAAACCTGAGCTCAATGAGAAGCTTCCCAGCATGATACGACGTTTAACTTCCATTCCGAAACCTTCACTACGTGAGTTCACATAAACATCTTCTAATGTATCGATGTTTTCCGAACGGTAACCGTAACGAATACCATCAAAACGTTGCAAGTTTGAACTTGCTTCAGATGATGCAATAATGTAGTAAGCTGCTACACCGTATTTTGAATGCGGTAAGCTAACTTCTTCAACTGTTGCCCCTAATTTACGATAAGTATCTGCCGCTTTTAGAATTGCTTCCTTAATTTCAGGTTGAATCCCTTCACCTAAATATTCTTTTGGCAACGCAATTTTCATTCCTTTAACATCACCAGTTAGTTTTGCTGTGAAATCTGGAACCAAACGACCAGAAGAAGTGCCATCTTGTGCATCAAACCCACTGATGGCATTTAATGTGTAAGCATTGTCTTCAACATTACGAGTCAATGGACCAATTTGGTCTAATGAAGACGAAAAGGCAATTAATCCGTAACGAGAAACGCGACCGTAAGTCGGTTTCATTCCAACTATCCCGTTGAAGGCTGCCGGTTGACGGATTGAACCACCTGTATCTGTTCCTAATGAAACAGGAATTTGACCTGCAGCAACAGCCGCAGCTGAACCACCTGATGATCCCCCAGGAACTTTTGTATGATCCCAAGCGTTCTTAGTCGTTTTGAAATAAGATGTTTCAGAACTTCCGCCCATCGCAAATTCATCCATATTTAATTTTCCAACTGGAATCATATCTGATT
>DXBN01000056.1 GCA_019116505.1 Candidatus Enterococcus avicola
TGGGGATGCGCTACTTTGATCAGACACCTGCTGGTTCGATTGTTTCGCGTGTTTCAAACGATACAGAGACACTTTTTGAATTTTTGCACGTATTTTTAACGGTGTTAACAGGGATACTAGCGGTCATTTCATCATTTATTGCTATGTTTCAAATTAATCCCAAAATTGCGACGGGTATTTTATTTTTCCTCCCAATTTTAGGTTTTGTCATTTGGTACTACCAACGATTTAGTTCCCGTGTCTATCGGCAAATGCGTGAGAAATTGAGTCAATTAAATACAAAATTAAATGAATCGATTTCAGGGATGCAAATAATTCAACAATTCCGCCAAGAAAAACGTTTTGTCAAAGAGTTTGAAAAAACGAATGATGAGTATTTAGCGACGCGCTATGCGATGATTAAAATGAATTCATTGCTGTTAGGGCCAATTATTAGTTTGCTTTATACGTTTGCTTTAGGCTTTGCCTTAACGGCTTTTGGAATTAATGCACTGAATTCACCGGTTGAAGTCGGTTTAATTTATGCGTTTGCAACATATGTTCAAGCATTCTTTAATCCAATGACCCAAATGATGGATTTTTTAAGTACGTTTACAGATGGTGTGGTGGCTGGAAGTCGTGTTTTAAAAATTATGGACGAAACAGAATATACGCCACAACAAAACCCCGGAGCTAACCAACAAATTTTAAAAGGGAAAATTGAGTTTCGTAATGTAACATTCTCTTATGATGGCAAAACAGATGTCCTCAAAAACATTTCTTTTGTCGCGAAACCAGGAGAAACGGTGGCTTTAGTTGGCCATACTGGAAGTGGGAAAAGTTCAATTATCAACGTCTTGATGCGTTTTTACGAATTCGGTCAAGGTCAAATCTTGATTGATGATCAAGACATTCGTGATTTTTCATTGGAGGAGCTTCGTCAAAAAATGGGGCTAGTCTTGCAAGATGCCTTTATGTTCTATGGAAATATTGCGGATAATATTCGTTTGCTAAATACTAAAATTAGCGATGAGGAAGTTGTTGCTGCGGCAAAATTTGTCCAAGCTGACCGCTTTATTGAAAGTTTACCCGGAACGTATCAGGCGAAAGTAATTGAACGTGGCGCTAGTTATT
Organism: Candidatus Enterococcus avicola; assembly: GCA_019116505.1. Taxonomy (GTDB): domain Bacteria; phylum Bacillota; class Bacilli; order Lactobacillales; family Enterococcaceae; genus Enterococcus_I; species Enterococcus_I eurekensis. The sequence goes on from DXBN01000056.1 coordinate 1,114, forward strand.
CAAGTGGACAACGCCAACTTGTTTCATTTGCTCGAACAATGGTTACCAATCCCAAAATCCTAGTTTTAGATGAAGCAACTGCGAATATTGATACTGAAACAGAAAGTTTAATTCAGTTAGGTCTAGCCAATATGCGTCAAGGGCGAACAACGATTGCGATTGCTCATCGATTGTCAACGATTCGTGATGCTAATACTATCCTAGTGCTTGATAAGGGAAATATCGTTGAAAAAGGCACGCATGAGGAACTATTAGCAATTGAAGGTTTATACGCGGATATGTATAAGTTACAAAGCAGTGAAGTTTAATTCCAAAATAAAAATGACACTTAAGGCACAATTAGGATTGCCTTTAAGTGTCATTTTTTTATTTTACGCCAGTAATTTTTTAATCGTTGGAATCATGGCACTTGGTTCGTCTTTTGGTGCGAAGCGTTCAACGACCTCACCATTTTGATTAATGATAAATTTTGTGAAGTTCCATTTAATTTCATCATTTAAGAAACCAGGGGCATGTTTTTTTAAGTATTTGTATAAAGGATCAGCGTTGGAACCGTTAACGACCGTGAGTTCATGCATTGGGAAGGTGACACCGTGGGTCAGACGACAAGCTTCAGCAGCTTCAGTACCTGTTCCTAGTTCTTGCTTAAATTGATTCGAAGGAAATCCTAAAATAACTAATCCTTGTGACTCGTATTCTCGATAAATCGCTTCTAAACCTTCAAATTGAGGCGCTAAACCACATTTTGTTGCTGTGTTAACAATTATGATGACTTTACCATGATATTTTTCTAGTGAATACGTTTGCCCGTTTTCCAACGTGGCATTGAACGAATAGATTGACATATTTACTTCAGCTCCTTTTAACTAAGTATACGCAATAATTAGAAAAGTTGACAAAAAAACGACTTGGCGGTTAACTAAGTCGTCAAATTTAAGCAGGAATTTCTTCCATTGAAGGCTCCTGATGGATAACGGACTTACTTTTCCAAACTCCCGAACGCCAACGCTTAAACATTAAAATAGCACGTAAAGCTTCATCAATCGCATATGCAAGCCATACGCCGACTAAGCCCAAGCCTGCCCATATAGCAAGTGAATAAGAAAACGGTAAACTAATGACCCAAAGAACAAGAATACTACAAATCAATGGGAATTTAACATCACCACTAGCATTCAATGAACCGACTAAAATCATATTGATTGCGCGCATTGTTTCTAATACAATCTCAACTAGGAAAACTTCACGAGCGATTTTTATGACGTCTTCATTCGAAGTGAAGATTCCCATAATTGGTTCAATGAAAATAAATGTCAAAATACAAATAACTAACGTAACAACGACACCGATAATAGTTGTTCGCATACCGCGTTTCGATGCGCGGTCAAATTCACCGGCACCAACGTTACGACCAATCATAATTTGGTTTCCTTGACTAATCGCTGAGGCAATTAAGTAAACGAATTGGGTAATGGCGCTAATATATGATTTAGCAATCAAAACACTCGAACCAAGTGATGCAACAATCATAGTGACAACAACTTGCGCACCTTGATAAGACAGTGATTCACCAGACGAAGGCAAACCGTAAGTTAAAATCGATTTTAAAATAGGCATAGAAATTTTCTTGATCCGTAAAGAGAAGATCGAAAAACCAATATAACGTTTCAATAGATAAATAGAAATAATTAAGCCGATACTATTACCAAAAACACTTGAATAAGCTAAACCGGTCACACCAAAACTAGGTAAACCAAAAGGTTGATATAGGACAAAGTAATTTCCGATAACAGATAAAATACTGGCTGACATCGGAACGAGTAAAGCCGGTGCCGTGTGTCCATGGGTTCTTAAGACAGCGATGATAACGGCAGTAATTGCTGAAATAATCAAGCTACCCCCAAAAATTTGTAAATAGCCTTTTCCAATTGCAATCAATTCGGCGTCTAAATTCATAAATGCTAATAAGTGCTCAGAGTAAAATAAAAAGAATAGACTAATCAATAGACCGATGGCAATTGCGCCGAATAGTGCAGTATTGATGACGTTTTTAATTTCATGTTGTCTTTTGGCTCCGATATATTGGGCAATGATAATTTGGGTTCCAATCGTAATAAAGCCATAAACAAAGACCATTAAGTTTAATAGTTGATTTGCCGCACCAACAGAAGCAACTGCCGGCTCTGAATAATGTGAAATCATCCAAACGTTGATATTACCGATTACAACTCGTAAAAATAATTCGACAAAAATCGGCCAACTTAGAAAGATTAACTCACGATCGGAAATTGTAAGTATTTTTTTTCTTGCCAAAATGAACTCCCTCTCTTATAGTTATTATTTGTAATGTCTTGGCAATTCTACAAGATTCATTCAGAAAGTCAAGCATTTTTGAAGGTAAAAAGTGCCTTGAGCAGAAAATTAGACAGATGCTTAAGAATGGCATAGATTGTAAGTTAGTTAGACGGATGGAAAGGAAGTCAATTTTTTATGTTAGATGTCATTGTTATCGGAGCAGGACCAGCAGGAATGACTGCTGCGCTTTATGCTTCACGCTCAAATTTATCAGTATTATTACTTGAAAGAGGCGCACCTGGTGGCCAGTTAAATAATACGGCAGAAGTTGAAAATTATCCAGGATTCGATCGTATCATGGGGCCTGATTTAGCAGAAAAAATGTATGCACCGTTGGAAAAATTTGGTACACAACATGCCTATGGTATTGTTCAAGAGTTAAAAGATTTCGGAGATTATAAGGAAGTTGTAACCGATAGTGAGACATTCCAAGCTAAAACAGTGATTGTTGCTACAGGATGCGAGCACCGACATTTAGGTGTGAAAGGTGAAAATGAATTCGCTGGTCGCGGTGTTTCTTATTGTGCGGTTTGTGACGGGGCATTTTTCCGTAATCGTAAGTTACTAGTGATTGGTGGTGGCGATTCTGCAGTCGAAGAAGCCATCTTCTTAACACAATTTGCCGATGAGGTCGTTATTGTTCACCGTCGTGATGAATTGCGTGCACAAAAAGTAATTCAAGATCGGGCTTTTGCCAATCCCAAAATCTCGTTTATTTGGGATTCGGTTGTTGAAGAAATCGTAGGAGATAATATGATGATGTCGGGTGCGATTATTCGTAATGTTAAAACGGAAGAAGTTCATGAGGAAAAAGCTGGTGGCATTTTCATTTATGTGGGATTAGATCCTTTAACGGAAGCGTTTAAAGGTAATGGCATTACCAATCAAGAAGGTTGGATTGTAACTGATGATGAAATGCGTACAGCAATTCCAGGGGTTTACGCTGTTGGCGATGTACGTGAAAAAACATTACGTCAAATCACAACTGCAGTCGGTGATGGTAGTATCGCTGGACAACAAGCATTTGCTTATATTGAAGAACAAAAATAAGAAATCTGAAAGAAGCGATGAGGCGTATGATGTCCCCATCGTTTTTTGTCTTAAAATATCAGTGAATCTTTCCTAAATAGAAACGAGACAAGCACTTTTCGTCTAAAGGTAATAATGGTATACTTATTCAAAGTGAAATTTTTTGAAAGAGGGGATTCAAATGACATCTTGGACGAATACATATGAACAATGGGCGAATTTTGTTGACTTAGAGGAAAATTTGAAAGAACAACTAAATTTATTAGCTCATCAACCGAAAGCACTGGAAGAAGCATTTTACGCACCATTAGAATTTGGAACAGCGGGGATGCGCGGGATTTTAGGACCAGGCATTAATCGTATGAATATTTATACGGTACGCCAAGCAACAGAAGGGCTAGCTCGTTTTATGGAGACACAGGATGAGGCAACAAAAAAACGTGGTGTGGCCATTGCGTTTGATTCACGTCATTTTTCACGTGAATTTGCCTTAGAAGCAGCACGAACATTAGCTTATCATGATATTCCAGCTTTTGTTTTTGATACGTTACGTCCGACACCAGAATTATCTTTTGCCGTACGTTATTTAAAAACTTTTACTGGAATTATGATTACCGCTTCGCATAATCCTGCAGAATATAATGGCTATAAAATTTATGGTGAAGATGGTGGACAAATGCCTCCTGCCGATGCTGCAGCGGTAACCGCATTTGTACGTAGTGTCGAAAATCCATTAGAAATTCCTGTATTAACAGAAGACCAAGCGTTGGCCAAAGAATTAATTACATTTATTGGCGAAGAAGTCGATCAAGCATACTTAAAAGAAGTAAAAACAGTCACCATTAATCAAGCATTAATTGATGAAATGGGCGATGAGTTAAAGCTTGTTTACACGCCTTTACATGGTGCAGGTAAAATGCTAGGTGAACGCGCATTAACACAAGCAGGTTTTAAAAAATTCGTGATTGAACCGAGTCAAGGTCAACCAGATCCCGATTTTAGCACCGTAAAATCACCAAATCCAGAAGAGGCTTCGGCTTTTGAGTATGCCATTCGTTTAGGTGAAGCAGAAGGAGCCGATTTATTATTGGCAACAGATCCAGATGCTGACCGTTTGGGAGCAGCGATTCGGATGCCAGATGGGAAATATCAAGTGCTAAGTGGGAATCAAATTGGCGCCATCTTAATTCACTATATTCTAGAAGCACATCGCTCAGCGGGAACATTACCTAAAAATGCTGCAGTTTTAAAATCGATTGTTTCCAGTGAATTACCAACAGCAATTGCTGAAAGTTATGATGTGAAAATGCTTAACGTTTTAACTGGGTTTAAATTCATTGCTGAAAAAATTCAACAATTTGAAGAAGACCAATCACAAACCTTTATGTTTGGTTTTGAAGAGAGCTACGGCTACTTAGTAAAACCATTTGTTCGCGATAAAGATGCCATTCAAGCGTTAGTTATTTTTGCTGAGGTCGCAGCTTACTACAAAAAACAAAACAAGACATTGTTTGATGCATTACAAATGATCTTTGATCAATATGGCTATTACGCTGAAAAGACGATTTCTGTAACAATGAGTGGTCAAGAAGGTTCGGCTAAAATCGCAAGCTTAATGAAAGCGTTCCGTGAAAAACAACCAACGGATTTTGCTTGTGTTGCAGTTGTTGAAACAGAGGATTTTAAAGAATTAACTAAAATTAAGTCAGATGGTACAATGGAAGTCTTGACGACACCACCTTCTGATGTCTTGAAATATGTCTTAGCTGATGGTAGTTGGATTGCTGTTCGTCCTTCTGGAACAGAACCTAAAATTAAATTCTATATTGGGGTTAAAGGAGACAGTCAGGAAGAGGCCGATGCCAAAATCGTTGCATTAGAAGCAGCGATTAATGAGATCACTGTTGCGGCAGAATAGTCTTTAATTACTAAAAATAGAATAAGAGAGATAGCTATCCCTCTTATTCTCCATGGAGGACATGATGGAAAATCTACCGACACTTCAAGAAATGGATCAAATTAGTCGAATTTTTAAATTGTTAAGTGATAAAACACGATTAAAGATTTTATTAGCGCTTGAACAAGGCGAACGAAATGTAACTTCAATCGCTGAAAGTGTCCATATGGAACAGTCAGCTGTTTCGCATCAATTAAAAATGTTAAAAGACAATCGGATGGTTCGTTCTAGAAAAGAAGGAAAAACAGTCTTTTATCAGCTTGATGATGATCACGTTTTTGATATTTTAGAACAAACTCTCGAACATATTCGTCATTAAATGGATAAAAAAAGAGGAAGTTATCAGAGCCTCTTTTTTTTTGCTTGAATCTTTGATATATTAGACATGATTATTAAAATTTGGTGATATTTTTTTAATAAAAATGTTAGATAGGAGAACGTATGAAGAAAGAAATGAAAATTGGGTTACTTGGATTAGGCGTTGTCGCAACAGGTGTTGTTGAACGATTGGCTGCACAAAAAAAACAAATCGAAGGACAAACAGGTGTCAAGCTAACGATTTCAAAAGCACTTGTCTTAGATACAGTAGAAAAAGCGGCATTTGCGAGCGCACATGGGTTTGAATTGACTACAAAACTGGAAGATATTACCGAGAACACTGAAATCGATATTGTCATTGAACTGATCGGTCGTATCTCACCAGCAAAAGAATATATTTTGACTGCTTTAAAAAATGGGAAGCATGTTGTCACTGCGAATAAGGATTTAATTGCACAACATGGTCAAGAATTAATTGAAGTTGCAAAGGCACAAAATGTTGGCTTTTACTATGAAGCAAGTGTCGGTGGAGGAATACCGTTGCTTCGACCGTTAGCAACGAGTTATGCAGCGGATACCATTACGAGTGTTAAAGGAATTGTCAATGGGACAACAAACTATATGTTGACCAAGATGATGGAAGACCAGCTCGATTATCAAACAGCGCTTGAGCAAGCGCAGAATTTAGGTTTTGCAGAATCAGACCCAACGAACGATGTTGATGGGATTGACGCCGCCTATAAAATGATTATTTTAGGCGCATTTGCTTTTGGTGCGGAATTAAAAGTAACAGATTTAGCAATTCAAGGGATTCGCAATGTTCAGGCAGCTGATGTTAAAGTTGCGCAATCACTTGGTTATGAAGTGAAGTTAATTGGTGAAGTGAAACAAGTCGGTGAAGGCGTAACAGCAAGTGTGTCGCCTGTTCTAGTTGCTAAAAATCATCCATTAGCAATGATTAAAAATGAATATAATGGTGTCTTTATTGAAAGTAAAGGTATTGGACAATCGTTACTTTACGGGCCAGGTGCCGGTGCATTACCAACGGCTACAAGTGTCTTAGCCGACTTAGTCGAAATTGCCGATCGTACGCAAGGTAAACAAGATTTTGCGCCATTTAATCGAAAAGTAGCAAACGCTCCACTAGTCAATCGTGAAAATGTAAAAGAAAATTATTTTATTAGTGTTAGCCTAGTGACATCAGCTATTGAAACTGAAGAATTTGTGAAAGGTTTAGTTGAGCAAGGTTATCGCGTGGTTTATAAAGCAATTGATACGAAGAATAATCGTTTGAGCCTAATTGTTAATCATTTAACACCGACGGATTATCAAACGTTACTTACGAAATTAGCAACACAAGGAATGATTCAAGGGCAATTAGGAGTAATGGGGGATTTCAATGAAAATTAGAGTACCGGCAACAAGTGCCAATTTAGGACCTGGATTTGATTCATGCGGGATTGCATTATCGCTGTATTTGTTCATTGAAGTAATCGAGCCAAGTGAGCAATGGGAAATTATTCATGATTTAGGACCCGAAGTTCCAAGTGATGCAACCAATTTAATGATTGAAACAGCATTGATACTTGCACCAGATTTAGAACCACAAAAAATCAAGATGAGTTCTAGCATTCCTCTAGCTCGTGGCTTAGGAAGCAGTTCATCTGTAATCGTAGCTGGAATTGAATTAGCCAATCGTTTAGGGCAGCTGAATTTATCGCAACAAGAAAAAGTTGAAATTGCGACAAGAATGGAAGGTCATCCTGACAATGTTGCACCAGCAATCTGTGGTGATTTTGTAGTCGCTTGTTATTTTTCAGAGAAGAAAAAAGATAATGTCAGTTTTGTTAAGCATTATTTCCCAGAAGGTGATATTATTGCTTTCATTCCGAATCAAGAATTATTAACCGTAGAAAGCCGTGAAGTATTGCCTGAGTCGTTTTTATATCGTGATGCTGTTGAAGCTAGTGCCATTGCTAATGTGATGATTGCAGCATTAATTCAAGGGAATTTACTCCTAGCAGCTAAAATGATGCAAGAAGATCGCTGGCATGAGCGCTATCGTCAAAAATTTGTACCACATTTAGCCTCGATTCGCCAAATTTGTAAAGATCAAGAGGCGTACGGATGCTTCTTGAGTGGTGCCGGACCAACCGTATTAATTTTATCACCAGAGGAAAAAACTGCTACAGTGATGCAATCACTAAAAAATTTAGATGCAACTGCACGAATTGAACAGTTAACAATTGATCGTGAAGGAATCCAAGTGTTTTAATTAAAAATACTCAACTAGCCCGTCTAACAATCGGATTAGTTGAGTATTTTTTAGTCTCCGTTTTCCTCAGTAATAAAATAACTGTGATCTTCAAGATTAAGGGCATTTAAAATCATCGATGCCGTTTCTTCAATTGACAAACTGGCAACGTTAATGACGATACAGCCAAGTTTGTCATATAGTTCTGTTGCAAATTCTAATTCTGAAATAATTTTATCAATTTGCGAATAAGCGGTATCGGGATTTAAACCATAAGAAATCATCCGCTCTTTACGAATAGTATTTAAAATCTTAGGGTCATTCGTTAATCCTACAATTTTTTTAGGATCAATTTCCCATAATTGTTTTGGAATATGTGCTTGCGGAACAATTGGTAAATTTGCGACTTTTAAGTTTTTATTTGCTAAGAAGAGACTAAGTGGTGTTTTTGATGTCCTCGAGACACCCAATAGAACGACATCGGCCTCTAAGAAACCGCGGGGATCTTTCCCATCATCATATTTTACCGCAAATTCCATCGCTTTAATTCGTTTAAAATAGTTTTTATTTAAATGATGTAGAGCGCCTGGTTCACGTGTAGGTTCAATACCAGTTCTGCGTTGCACTTCAAGCACAGGCGGTGTTAGAACATCAAAATGAAATAAGTTACTTGCACCACAAAAATCATCGACTACTTGTACTAAATCTTGGCTAATGATTGTATGTAAAATCATTGCATTATGACTTTTAGCGTCAACTAGGGCTTTAATTAAGGCATCTTTGGTCGTGATAAACGTTCGTCGGAAGATTTCGAAGTTAATCATAGGGTATTGGGCCATTGTTGCTTGAGCTAATTTTGATGCGGTTTCTCCGGCTGAATCAGAAATAATAAAAAAAGTTAATGTTTCTTTGATATTTGTCTCGGTCATAAGCATCCCTCACTTGCATTTTATTCATTCTTATTATACCATACACTCGATTAAGAATTATAGTTAGAGTGAAAAAGGGGGGAGACCCATGGAAAATCAAGGATCAGTTGCTGGTGCGATGAAAATTCTGAAAGAAAACGGTAAAAAGCAAACAAAGCGTCGTGAAATCATAATTGATTATTTAGCGCGCTCGAATCGTTATGTTTCACCGAAGGAAATTCATTTAAATTTAACCAAAGAATATCCTGGACTTAGTCAAGATACGATTTACCGCAATTTACGTGAATTTGCAGAATTTGGAATTTTAGAGGAAACAGAGTTAAACGGTGAGATGAATTTTCGCTTTAATTGTATTCATCCGAGTTCAAAACATCACCATCATCATTTTATTTGTACTAATTGTGGCGCAACAAAACCTTTAGACCTTTGTCCAATGACGTTTTATCAAGAACAATTACCAAATTGTATTATTGAAGATCATCGCTTTGAAATTTTTGGAAAGTGTGAAAAATGTGTCTCGCTAAAATAAATGGGACCATTTTTTTGAATGATAACGGATTATCCGAATAAATATGAAAAATAAGTAGAAGTTTTTAACAGAACAGCTTGACACTATTTCAAGGCTTCGATATAATTTGACAAAGGACAGTGATGTAAGGAATGTTTTTTTATCCTTACAAAAACGGTTACTTTTTAAGCTCGGAGGGAGGGATTTTACATGTCAAAAACAGTCGTTCGCAAAAACGAGTCTCTTGATGATGCTCTTCGTCGCTTCAAACGTTCCGTTTCAAAAGCAGGTACATTGCAAGAATCACGTAAACGTGAGTTTTATGAGAAACCAAGCGTGAAACGTAAGAAAAAATCTGAAGCTGCTAGAAAACGCAAAAAATTCTAATTTTTAATGTTCTTCTAGGAGAAAAGAATTGGGGTTGGTAGTGTGTCACTACTAAGCACTTTGAACGATGATATGAAGCTAGCGATGAAGGCAAAAGAAAAAAACGTTTTGCAGGTGATTCGCATGATTAAAGCATCGTTGCAAAATGATCAAATTAAGCTAGGCCGCGAATTAAACGCAGACGAAGAGTTGACGGTGTTATCTCGTGAGATGAAACAACGTCGCGATTCACTCGTTGAATTTCAAAAAGCCAATCGTGACGATTTGGTCGAAAAGATCGAAGAAGAAATTGCAATTGTTGAAAAATACTTACCTACACAATTAACTGATGAAGAAATTCGTCAAATTGTGAAGCAGGCGATTCAAAAAGTAGGTGCAACTTCCAACACTGCTTTTGGGCAAGTGATGGGAATCGTAATGCCACAAGTAAAAGGCAAAGCGGATGGTAACCTAGTCAATGAAACGGTTAAAGAAGAATTGAACAATTTGTAAGAAGACTTAGAGTCGTAGGATAATTCCTACGGCTTTTTCTTTTTATTAGGCTTTTTCATGACAAGCAATTTTTCTT
>DXBN01000057.1 GCA_019116505.1 Candidatus Enterococcus avicola
AACGGCACGATTAGCAAGGGATGCCTCGTTGATATAAGCACCATAGGCAGTCATACCACGAACAGCACCAACTCCACGTTCAGAATTGGTAAAGGCAACGACAATCTTTACACCAAATAGCTTAAAACTACCGTGCTTGTCATACTTAGGCTCCCAACCGTATTTCTTAGTCAGCTCATTGTTGTTGCGTTTTGTTGCAACACTTTTTGTCGCAGCTTTAGCAACTTTATCTGAAACATCATCCCATTTGTAACGTGATTTCCATGAACGAATGGTTGAGGCAGATTTACCAATCTTTTGCGCAATATCTTTAATCTTCATACCAGCTAAGTAGTCTTGCTTAGCCTGTTCTTTTAGATCCATTACATATCACCACCTCGTTCCTTTTTAACAGACTTATGTTGTTTAATCTGGGATTTCTTCTTTAGTTTTTTTCGTTCCTGTGCATCCAATTTGCCAATAATGGAGGATTCAACGTTTCTATAATATGGTTCCGTTTCTCATTCACCCCTGAATTTTTGCAAAATAAAAACGCCTGATTCTAATCAGACGCTAAGTGTTATTCATAACTTAGTTTTTCTATGTTTAAATTTTTCAAAATGTTTAAATATTGTTCAGGATATTTTTCTTTAGAATTTAGCACAACTTCTGTATCTGCCCAATCTCTGAGTCGATCTGCTCTGCCATTATAATCATTAGTTGTGACAATTATTGATGTTTTTGATTTGTCAGAATTAAGCAATTCATAAAACTTAGTAAAATCTGATTCTTTAAAAAGAACTCCTTCAACCGGGTGATAAATTTTAATATCAGAAAAACTATATAAGTTAGGATTTCTGTAATAGTTTTCAGCATTAAATTTAACTCCTAAAAACTTATTTAACTTAGCCCCCGTGACTGAGTTAACCTTGCCTCTTATAGCATACTTACTCTGAACATCTTTAAGAAGTTCAGTTTCACGTTGTAGGCCGCTAGTTGACAATGTAACTTCTAAAGTTGGTTTGTCTCTATATAGCTTACTAACTGCAGCAAAAACAGCTAGTATCTTATCCTCATTGTTAATACCTCTAACTAATATCTTGTGCACGTTGACATCAATAATTTTTTCATGCAAGTTGCGGACAAACTCTTTATCACTTTCCAGCCATTCCATCAGCATATCCCCCAAAAAAATCGCTATTGATATTACTTACAGGCCTAATTTACCATAAACAGAATCTGAATAACGATATCCTTTATTTACATTATTATTTCTATACTGTTTATGTTCGGCAGGCCAATGATCCATTGCATACTTTATAATTTTTTCTGTATAAGCAACTGAAATGGACAAATTTTCTTTTATAAGCTTGGGTGTCCTTTCATCCCAACCTCTATTTTTATTTATATTAACAGCAATAATAGGAATATCCATTTTTAATGCTGTTTCAATTTCCCACCGTACAAATTTACGTAGATTTTTAGTATGTTCACCAACTAACAATATGAACAATTTAGAATTATTAAATCGTTCTCGAAGATGACGCTTAATTGTTTCTTCTTGGCTATCGTCATATGACTTGTTCAGATCATGAGCATTATTTAATTCAAAATCATCGTTTGGGTTTCCTGCCCATGCCGTGAGCATTCGATAATACGCCATATCTTCATCACCATCAAAAGCAACATAAACCTTATTTCTATAAGCCATTAAAATCCTCTTTCAAATGAAAATAATCTATTTGTGAATTAGTTCTACTATCTAAAAGTATAACTAATTTATCTGGCAATTCAAATTTTAATTTTCTTAATTTAAACGTCCAGAGAATTATTTTAAGAAGTTCTTGCGGCTTATACTTAGTTCCGTTATCAAGTCTTGTTCTTCCATTACCAAATAGGGTAATCACTACAGTATTTCCATCATAAAGATTGTCAATTTCATTCCAAAATTTCATTAAAAACTCAATATAGTCCGGCATTAATAACTTAGCTTTATTTTCCTCATCAAAATGGGTTAAGGCCGTAAAGAAGGTGTTTTTATTTGCAAAAAAAATTGTTCCTAAATTGTATCTTGTGGTTTTGCCCTTAATTCTTTCTACATTCGTTTCTACAACATTTCTTTGTAAATGATTATCATCTTCCATTTTACTATTTAAAACTGGTATTTTGTCTTTAAATTCTTTATTGAGAATCTGCCCATTTAACGTTTTTTCAGATACCAGTTCCTGATCTATCTCAGTATCAAAATATTCATTAAAGTTAAACACTCTAATAATATTTTCTCTCTTATATTGCTCAGATAAAATATTACCCTGTTTTATCTCAATCGTGGTTCCATCATAATCTAAATCGATTTCAGTCATTTTATTGGCTTTATACAAACAATAAAAATAATAAATAATTACTAAACCCATTAACAATACAAATATCCAAACTCGTTCTGCTAATGGCAAATCTACAAATCCAAATAATCCACTTATAAAACTAACTATGGCTATCCATGGACTGAATACATTTTTTAAAAGCGTCTGGTCAAAGATCTTAACTTTCATAAATAATACCTCTAAATTGATAATATCATTTCTTTGGTACAAATAATATAGAAAGCAGAAGAGTGATTCCAAAATAAAATACTGAGTTATTTTTTCCGTAATATAAAGAAACTATTATCATTAATCCAGACAATAATGCTAAAGCTTTCCAAAAAATAAAATTCATCTGACATCTCCTATATCCATTGCAAAATAAAAAGGCTATCCAATCGGATAACCTTTGTTGTTTATATATTATGTACGAAGCATTTAATGTGTTTTACCAAACAGGTTTACCACCACTACACCTAAAATAATAGAAAATATGCCCAGTAATGTTGGAGCATCTACAGTCTGTTTCCAAAAGAGCACGCCTACCATAGTGACTAAGACGATCCCCAATCCTCCCCACATAGCATAAGCAATGTATAAAGGAATTGTCCTGACAGTAAGTGACAACATATAAATAGCTAGTCCAAAACAAAAAACACAAATCAGAGTAGGCTTAATTCGTGTAAAGCCTTCTGTGCTAATAACCATGTTTGACCCGATTACCTCAGAAACTATGGCAATTGTTAAGTATAAATATCCCATGTACATAAACAGTGCTCCTCATTAGTAGATTCCAATATCCTATCAGATTTTTTCTAATAAAGAAACCACATTATATTCATTTTTGAATCTTGAGAATATTTTTTATCAATTATTCGACAATATCATAATACAACGATTAGTGCGCGCTATGTGGATGACCAATGCGCAGTAAATGCGCTCTTTATGCGAACTTTTTACACTTTGTATTCTTGATAATCGTATGTATCTGCAAAAGCTTCCGCAAAGCCTAAAAATGCCTCGTTTATAATCTCTTGCCCACGCTTAGATGAATAACCCGTACGTTCTTCAACTTCTAGCCACTTTAACCCTTTGAAATAACGCAATTCTAAGAATGATCTGTGTGGTTGCTTCATTCCCTGACAGGCTTTAATGACGTCATCCACCCATTTCGCTGCCTGTGCATGAATAGAATACTTGTTGTCATTTGTATTCCCGGTTATACCACCACTTGGCATGCCACTAATAACAGGTGACTTAACGTCTGCAAAGCTAATATGTGCTCTTTCTTGAATGATTGGCCAATCGTGTTCAAAGAACCGACGGACATTATTAATCGTCGCTTTTTCGTCTAATTCTAAATCACCTAATAACCCTAACAAACCCATTAGAACATCCTCCTATTAACGGTATACAAGCAATATTATTATATAAATTATACCATACAAAAACCGCTATACACCAACGTTTACGGTAAAATAAAACCGCCCCACAATTAAGCGAGACGGTTAAAAATTTATTTATCATCAGAATCTGGTGAAACAAATATGCCTAGCACTCCTACTATTACAGCACTTCCCATAAGTCCACCGGCTACCTTATGATTATTCATTAGTAAGTAAATACTTCCCCCAATTAGAACTAAGGCAATTATAAAGCCTAGTATCATTCCCAGTGATCTATAATGTAGGTCGGACTTCTGCTGCTTCGAAATAATAGACCTTCGAAATTTACTTTCATCTATAACATCTTCAAAATACTTTTTAGCCAACCCTGGAACCATTTTGTTATACTTTTCAAGAATTTCAGGGTCAGGCAGGTTTCCAGTATAATTATTTATTTGTGTTAATTGAAACAAAACATTTTGACGTTCTTCATCATTAAGTTTTTTTAATCGCTCGTCAATATCTCCAGTAATATCATCTAAGTTTCTTTTATCTTCGGGCATACTTATTATCGTACTTTCTTAACGCTTTATACATGTCATTACCTACTTCTACAAAGTCGCTCTCAATCCTTTGAGTATCGCTACCTTTCAAAATAGAATCTAGATATTTATCATCAGGTAAATGATTAGGTTTCTTAATTAAGAGCGCGATATTCTGCAAAGCTCTTGGAAAAGCTAATAAACCACTAACCAGACTTTTTCGAAATGGTTTAATGTCTTTTGCACGCATCATAATTAGCTACCTCCTTTATCTGTCCTTTAGTTTATTTTATACATATTTTTAACGATTAGCAATTAGTTTAAACTAATTATTTATCTTTTAAATCGTCCATCAACGGCTTAAATCTGTCCATATAATCATGAATGTCTTGTTCACGTCTTTCTTTTATCAACTGTTCCAACTCATCTAAGTCATCATCAGTCGCTAGCTTCCTAATGAATGATCGTGCGTAAGTTCGATACTGTAAATACTTAGCATGTTCTTTGTTTTTAGTTTGCCAACGTTTGTTAGCTTCAGTTTGTGCGTTTTTTTCTGTCATGTCTTTATTTAATCACCAAAACAATTATGAAAATTATTAAAGCAATCGTACTAATGATTTGTGCTATCGTATTTATCCATTTTAATTTATCTTCTCTTGTCATGATTTTTAACTTGTTAGATAATGAATGTATACGAAAGTCAGCCAGCTTTTATGACTGACTTCGTACTTGAACTCTTATCTGTAAATAAGTGAGATTGCTGTGGCAACTATTGTAACGATTGTATTTATCAGAGTAGCAATCGTATTAACATTCGTTGCTCGTTCACTTTTTGATAAGGGTTCTTTTTCTTTACCCTTTTTCAAGTTTATATCCTCCTTCCTTAACTCAATATAATAAGTATACTATATATAGTAACGGTCGTCAACCTTTTTACACAATAAAACCGCTACATATCAACATGTAACGGTCATTTTTTATATCAAATTTTGATAGTGGTCTCTCTGTTCTTTCCAATAAAAACTTTTTGCCAGCTCTTTCTTAATTATTTTTTGATATATCCAATCACTATCAGTTCTATATGCTTTCCGGATATCCGTTGTCCTAGTCCAATACAACTGTCCTAGTCCAATACAACTTGCCCTGCATGGTGTAATTTTCTTTAAACCAACCATTGCCATCTCTGAAATAGTAATATGTCCTCATGCTAACAAGTACCCCATTACTACCAGCGCTACTAGCATTAGAAAGAATACCAATGTAATGAACTTATCCATTACCACATACCTCCCAATTTGCTTATCACCAGTACTATCATTATACCTAACACCATGCACAAAATTGTTAATAACCCAATCACTGTTGTTGTCATAGCCCCACCCTATTAATCACCAATATTAAGAAAACGATGGTTACTAACAGAAGGGCTGATACTATCAGTAATGCAACCATTGTGAATGTCAAATCTTCACTTATGCGGTCCAATTCTTTATCAAAAACATCCTGTTGATTTTTTATTTGCTTGATTTGTGTTAATCGAATATCTTCACCATAAATGACACTAGTGTCTTTATTGATTACAGCTTCATCAATACCTTTGCCTTGTCCCATTAACCCACTACCTCAATTATCGTTTCGCAAATTGTCCCAACAATAACCATCGAAGCTATCAGAAACATTGCTAGTTTGACTAGCTCAGTCTTTTTCATTGTTAACCACCTTTACACATCCTGGATATAACCATTGAACGTCATACCTTATATACCTTGTAACCTTTTCTTGTTGCCTTACGCTTGCTCAACTTAATCCTGCTGACAATGCTATAAAATGATCCAACTGTAGTTCCTAGGTAATCGGCACATTGTAATGAATTACCAACAAAAACAGAAAAACCATCTGAATCATAAACAATGTACATTTACCATTCCTCTCGACCATCTACTGGCTTAATAACATAATTGTCACCACTGAATTTCTCATGGAGTTCGTCTTGATTATCTCCTTGCCCAACTGGCAGTGAGTAACCAGAACTATCGGGCATGTTTATGTTAAAAACTATATATTTTGGAATCATCTTCATACGGGCTCACAGTCTTTCCACCCTTGGCTGTTGCTCTACTTACCGTTAACTACTTTTCTGAGTTCAATCATTTGCGGGTCACTATCAGGTATCGCATCATCAGCGAACCTAATCTGGATACCATTAACGTAATCACCAACATGATATCTCTGTTCAAGAATATGGATTAATCGCATCATGGCATTGGTATCAATCTTTCGTGTGTTAACCCGCTTATTGTCTGCAATCCCATTTTCGATATGATATCTGCCAGTATAGTCAGCACTACTTAATCTACCTTTGCTAAGACCAACTTTTTTGGAAATATCCTCCATTTTCATGCCCTGTTTGTAGTATTTAGCAAATTCAGCATAATGACGTTCCTTTTTTTCACCCATCATCACTCCTCCAGTCTATTTCTACCCGAGGGTGTATCTTATCAATGCCCGTAAAATCATCATGTATGCCGTCTATGTACGTTAAATTATCGTTAGGTAGAAATACCTTCCCACGTACAGAAGTCTCCTGAAAGGCATCTAAAATGAATTTACGAGTAAAGCTCCAATTATCTAAATCAATGCGCCTGTTTTCAAAGTACCAAGTTAAATTGAGATGTGTATGCTGATTGATTGGTTCTAAACCATCAACCATAGCCTGTGCCACATATAATCTAATTCGTTCTTGAATTTTCTTTTTGTATCCGGCAGCAATCATGCGACCTTTTGGTTTGCCGTGAATGTTGATCCATTCATTTAACGTCATGTAAACTAATCGACGTTTTTTATTTCTTATCGTCGCAATTTGAAATACATTCAGTGGAATTACTAGCTTTGACATTAGAACCTCCTAACGACTTGATGACCTTCTGCTGTTAAACCAGACTTGGGTTTATTAGCTAATCGTTCTTTACGAGTTGCTCTTAGATTAACCAATAAGTCATGAGTACCTTTTGCCATTGCTGCAACACTTTCGTACCCAAGTTCTTTGGCCCAGCGCTCATTTTGTTGCTTAATTTCATCACTCGTTGGTTCAGAAGCTTTACTTTCTTGCTTGATTGGTTGACCATAACGCCCTTTTCGTTGCATTTGCTGGCTTTCTTTTTCGTAATCTCCGATTGCTTGAGCATTTGTTAAACCAGCAAGTAGCCATTCACGGACAATATTTTCAACCGCCATACTTGTGGTACTATTGGCCATTGCTGCTTTACGAATTGCTAGAATAAACATTTTATTAGCTTCTAATTCGTTATCAGAACTATGAGATAAGTCATCATAAATTGAAGTAATATCTCCATAAGTGTAATTATTGTTAGGCAATCCTGCCTTATCCCACTCAATCATGATTTTCTTTTGATTGATCATTTTTAATCCTTTTTAGTTAGCTGGTTCTCAAATAAAAATACCTATTGAGATGAAACGCACACTAGCTAACAACCGCCTTGATATTCTTTAATAATTGATATTCTTATAACTTGATATTCTTAGGGTGAATAAAAACCACCTCCTGGTTTTTATGCGCCTGGTGAAAGGCCTATTTATCAATGTTTTCCAGGTGAATATTTTGTGCACCTGGTAAATCGTAAACAATTCGTTCCCAAGAAACTATTTTGCCTTCATCATTTTTAATGGCTGTTCGTTGGACATAACCAGCTTTTTCGAGTTCCGTTAGATATGCTTGAACCCAACGTTCACTTTTACCAAAATCTTTTGCAATCTTGCTATTTCTGAATATCCAGCCATCTGCCATCGATAACATATACATCAATAACCTGAATGCAGTGTTTGATAAATTTGAATCTCGTAAGGTCGCATTTGGTATTTGGCTAAAATTACTCTTCCACTGCTTTCTCTTAATCATTGTCAATTTCCTCCATTCGTTTGTAAGTCATGATTCCGAGCTGATTTAGCGTTTGTGAATCTAATAAAATTCCTTTGACGTGGTATTTAGATTTGAACGTTGGCCAGCCAATTCGATGTGTTTCTTCATGGTGTTCATCACATAAAGCGATTAAATGTTTGCGTCGATGATCAACCAATTTACGGTCATTTCCCATTCCAACAGTGTCGATATGATGTATCTGCGCATCTTTGCCACAAATCACGCATGATCGATGTTTCAGTGACATATACATGTACATATCTAAATCATCTTGATAAGTCATACCGCTATGCTTCATGGGCACTTTGTTTCTAAGTCCAATAGAAACGTGATAAATCGTCTGGCCGTGGTCATATCCGTGTCGGAAAAGCTGAAGTATGGATTACCTGTTTCAGCAGTAAAGTAATACTTCATCCACTCTTTACACTCTTCGGGAAACATTCCTGACCATTTAGCAATTTCTGCAATGATTGCATACGCTTTTTTGCGCTGCAATTTGCTTAAATGCCGTTCATCTTGCACATCTACAATTACTTGTGGTTGCTCTGCAGTTGTGAATAGGGATAAATTAGCCAACTCTTCACGATTTTCAAGCGTGATAACTACTTGATTACCCTTTATCGCTGTAATTTTTCCCCATAAATCCATTACAAAACTCCTACATTTTCTGGATCAACACGATAAGTTGACCGATACAATTTACTATATGTTTTTGCTTGAACCGGTTTCTCTTCGCCGTTGATTAGCCTGACGATATGGTCTTGGTTAGCTAAAATTTCACACATGCCACGATCCAATGTTTCTTGGTCAACCTTGTAAATATCAGCTAATGGCTCATCTTCTTTACTGACTGCTACAATGTATACTTCAAATTCTTTGCCAGTCATTTGGCGCAACATTTCTTGATACGCTGCCATTTGAATGTGATAGCCTCTACCGATGAAAAAGTTCTCGTACTCGTTGTAATAGTCAGACCATTCGCCACCAACCAAACCATGAAAATCTTTCAGTGATTTAACTGTTTTGAAATCGATAAAATACTGTTCTTCTAAATTGACTGCATCTAATTTGCCACGCCAATCAACGCCACTAATTGAACCGTCAATCACGTATTCTTTATTTGGAGCACCATTTACTAACGCCATAATGACTGGGTCCGCTTCAACACGTTTAATCATCTGATTAGCACGCTTAAATTCTGATTTCAATTTCCCTTTAGTTGTACCCTTTTGTGCAATTATTTCTGGATGGTCATCTTTAAAACGTTGATGTGATTCCGGACTCTCAAAATAGGAATGTACAAAATTACCAACTAGCAATGATTTTGTATCTCCGAACGGATCATAAGTTCCAGCCATATGAGCTAATGCCTCTTCTTCACCTTCAAATAAAAATTCTTTGAAATTCGATGCGTGCATGTGAATATACGCTTCTCTTGGATCGTAATAATCTAATTCTTCTGTCATGATCTACCCCCAAAACTCGTCTGGTTGATAAGGCGTGTCCCCCATATCAATCTCTTCATCAGGGTTCGTCTCTTGCTCATTCGAGTAATCTGCTACTCGTTCTAGCAATTGGGCTTTAGTTGCACTCTGTTGATACAGCACATGATGTTGATCTAGCCAGTGTTTTATTTCTACTACCGTATTTTCGCTATTTACTTGGTCAGGTGCGCTTTTAACTGGTTCTTCGGGTAATTCTTCAACTTGGGCTGTTTCGTCGTTAAACGGCAATTCTACGTCGCTTATGACGTCCTGCTTTTCAGCCGGTTCTGGGTCAGGTTCATTAACTTCTTCAGCAGGTTCCGGTTCAACCTTTTCTGATTCCTTTGTAACAACCTTAGCCATGCGAGATAATGCATTTTGCTTTGGTGCGGGTGTTACATCCTTAGGTTCACTGTCATAGTCATTCTCATTGGCCGTGGTGCTATTAATCGCTGCAATCAAATTGTCGTCATCACCGGATGTGTTGATGATATTCTTAGCTGCTCGATTGATAACCGTACGTTTTGCCATTTCCTCAGGGAACTTTTTATGAACATTGGTTGACCGTGCTTGTCCCCATGATGTATCAATTTGTTTCTTAGTCATGACTTCATATTGCTTTTCCCCATCAGCTTTAGTAATTACTGCATAGGCTCCGACAATTTCGTTGTCTAGCTTCATGAAATCAGTGTGATGTGCTTTGACAATTAAGCCGCCATTCTCATCGTAATCAACATCAAATTCTTCATCTTTTCGTACAACGTATGCTTGAATATCCTTGATATCTTTCAAACGTTTTAGAACTTGTTGCGTTCCAAAATATGATCGTTGCATTTGTAGTTGATTACCGTATGCAATGAAATAAACTTGTGTTTTAGCTGGGCTTAGCCCTTGTACAACCATGTCAAACAGTGTTTTCTTGATTGAATCTGCTGATACGTTGGTAATACCCTTTACCGTTGGCAATGTTGCCACTGCCTCTTGTAGTGCATTTGCAACGTGATAGCTGTCAGGAACTTTAAATCCTTGTGCCTCAACTAAATCTTGAAAATCTTTAGTTACTGAGTTTGCAACTAATTGTTGTGATGCTGTTTTTGAAATATTGAATGTCTCTGTCATTGTCTTTCCTCCGTATTAACTCGATAGCTATTATCTTTGATGTAGCGTTCAAATTCCTCAGGCTTTATATACCGTCCTGGTTCGATTTCTCGAACATCTAGTTCACCTAATTCAATCTCTTCGCCATATATCGTGTATCCCCAAGATGATTCATCATCTAGTGGGTCTATTAAGTCATCTGGCATATAATGCCTCCCTATGTTAATCTTGAAGGGTAATTTGAACTCGAAATCTAATTACCCAAGCCATCGCTCACGCCAATGAGTAGATGGCTATTTTTATCTAAAAATTCATTTATACGAACTGCCATATCTGGGGCAACCAACATTCCCTCACGATAGGTTCGGAACATTCGAATTGTGTCTGGGTATGTCCCTATTTCACTAGCAAGTTCACTGTCAGTTATGCCTTTAATGCCTATAATTGCCAAAACTCTGACCAAATTTAGTTGGCTAATAAATACATTTGGTATATCCACTATCCATTACCTCCAATACTTTTAATTAATGTGTGCAACTTTGCTGCGTTGCTTTGAATGGTTAGATTTGATTTTGTCAGCTCTAGTTTTTCCATCAACCATATAAATTAATAACCAACTAAACATCAAAACTAGGCCACGTATGATTCGCCAAATAATGTCGCCATAATTTATAATCACGATAATTGTTAGCATTACCGCTATCCAACTGAGAACTATTTGATACCAATGCTCAGCAAGAATTAACATCATCATTCCAAACATCTTTTTACCTCCTAGATAACCCTGCCGGTTATCTTTCGACTTTCAATTAATTCATCTAATTCTTTTGGGTCAAACTTGGGACGTCCACCAATCAAAATTTTATGAATAAGCCCTCGTTTTACGAGGTTATTCATGTACTGGCTATGTGCCGAGGGTGTTACATGTTTGTTTCCAGTTAACTTGATATAAGCTTGGCCAATACTTAACAGTTCTCCTTGATTATCCTTATCAACCATCCGAAGCAACTGATCAATTAGTTCATCCTGCCTACGTGAATGCTGCTCGAGCTCCTCGACCCTTTCTTCTAGGTAAGCCATTTTTATACCTCCATTAACTAATTTTCATTTGGTCGTTATTTGTAAGGAACTTATTAACAAAGTATTGTTGCCCCTTACCAGTAACTTTGGTTGTGAACGTCAAGCGTGTTGACCCGTCTGGGTTTGTATGTGAACTCTCTTTAACCTCAAACAATCCTTGGTCGATATAACGTTGTGTTGGTCGGTTATATTGGCTACCTGATTTATGCAAATATCCATTGTCACGTAGGTAAGCAAACAACCGGTTTTGTCCAATCTTCACACCATTTTGTGAAATCAATTTAGCTAAATCACCAACCAAAATTGATTGCTTACTTGTATTTACCGCATCAGCAAACACTGCCTTTGGTTTCATTTCTTCAATGATTTTGTCTTTTTGGTCTAGCATCGGTTGTGCTGATTGCAACCCCATTGCCATTTGGATACGTGGGTCATTCAGCAATGCTTTGTGTTCCTTTTCAACCTGAATAAAGTAATCACGAATCTGATTACCCTTATCCGTCTTAGTCATCATGGCAATATGTTTTGCCATGTCGACAGATAATAAATAGTCTTGAATGATTTGAACTTTACTTGACCCTTTTCGGTAGGGTGTAGGCAAACCTACACCCTCATAATCAACACCGTTAACATACATATCTTCATAGCGTTCAAACCAAAGACTAAATCGTTCTCTAATTCCTAACCCTTTATGTAATTCACGAGCGCTAACTCGTTGTTCACCTTGTTCATTTTCTTGAACTTTAATTAATTGGTTCATGCTATTTCCTGCTTTCCGTACCTTTATATACAAGTAGTTCGTACTTAAATTGTTAAAAAATAACGTCATCATATTTGACGTTGAAAACTTTCAAAATCTTATCTACTTTTTGTTGGGTAGGAAAAAATTGTCTTATTTCCCACTTTCGCCAAGTAGTAGTACTGATACCTAAGGCATTTGCAGCCTTTTCCTGTGACCAATGTTTACCAGCTCGTAACTGAGCTAATGTATATTTACCAATCATCGTGAGCCTTCCTTTCCTAAAAGTATATCTAAAGTATAGTACGATTAAAACGTACAGCCAACACAAATGTACGTTTTTATTGTAGTTTTCGACTCAAAACGGTAACATAAGTGTAGAAAATACGTTTATAAAGAACCATTCATAACACTAAAAAGGAGGTTTTTGATAGATGAGTAAAATAGATGTTGCTGAAAATTTAAAAATTTTAAGGAAGAAACACGGATACACGCAACAAGAATTAGCTAATATTTTGAAAGTTGCGAAAACGACAGTCTCTACATGGGAACGTGGTGCTGCTAAACCACGTATGGATGTTGCCAGTAAACTAGCAAGTCTTTATGGAATTTCCGTAAGTCAACTTATAGGTGAATCAAACTTAGTAGAAGATGAAACACACGCAAATAAAAAATCTACTGAAAAGGAGCCAGTAGACCTAGATAAAGCTTTATCAGAAGAGGGTATGGCCATGTTTGATGGCCAACCATTATCAGAAGAATACAAAAGAGCCCTTCTTGCTATGCTGAATACCATGAAAGATAACAGTAAGTAAGTCTATGCACGAAGAACTATTTGAACGATTGTTGTATATCGCTAATCAGTCTGGAATTACTATTACTGAAATACCTGGTGCAACGTCGGACCCTGATGTTGCCTTTTGCAATAGAAAGATTATCAACATTAATCATAATTATGAATCTCATATAAGTGTGGCCTTCCGTTTAGCTCATGAGATAAGTCACATACAATTTTCTAACCCTTCTTTTCTTTATTTAAAAACCAAGAAGAACGTGAAACCAATGAACGAGCTATTCGTATTATTGCTCGCCTGGTTTATGCAGATACACCCAACGAGTATCGCAACTGGTCAGATTTTATGACCGAATTTAACCTGCCTAGCTGGTTTGAGCCACTGGTTAAAAATCTGATTTATGAGTAAATAAAAAAGCCACCCTATTAAGGCGGCCAAGGAGTATTTAAGAATGTCCAATAATAAATCAAACATGCAGATATTACGTGAATTAAGTGAAAAGCATCATAATGGTAATTTTACTGATGAAGAACGTGGAAAGATGAAGCAGTGGAAAAAATCTTTGATGAAACTATAGAGGAAATAAAAACGGGTACCTATAAAAAATAAATACTAGGGATTATCGAATAATTATCATGGGAAAAAATAAAATAAAAGTATCTACATTCAGCTTTTTAAAAAAAGCAATTAACGTTGTATTTCTAATTTGGATGATATTAATCTTTATCGGTTCAATTAGGTCAACTCATTTAAATATAACCGCAGTGTCTCCAAAACTATTTGCGCTTATTTCACTACTTGTAATATTCGTAGTTATATATTTTATGTCAAACAAAATTAAGTCGGTTATTAATAATAAAATAATGCCTTATCTATTAAGGCATAAATTGGTATTACTTGCTGCCTGGTCTCTAATTTTAATAATTGGACAAATCATTTTTATAGACAAAACAACAACAACCATAGGATTTGACGTTGGTGGCGTTGTTGGTGAAGTATTGTACGGGAACGCAATGCCCCACTATTTTAGTTATAATCCAAACAATTTACCATTATTATTCTTAGAATATTTTTGGGGTAATCATTTTGGAGCAAGCTGGTTTTCATTTAACATCATGACATTATTAAGTACCGACTTAGGATTTGTGATTACTATACTAACTGCTAGATATATCAATAAAAATAATATGTATACAACTTGGCTGCTTTCACTACTGCTTTTAAGTTGTTTTCCTTACATAATCGTTCCATATACGGACACGTTAGTTCTACCACTCGTAAGTCTGTCATTCTTAGGCTACGTAATTACTAAGAAAAATAATGATATTTATGTAAAATTATTAGGATCGTTATTAATGGGAATTTTCGGTATGATGGCCTACCTTCTTAAACCATCATCCATAATATTTGTCATTGCTATCGTTCTTATTGAAATAATTTATTTAATATTTAAAAACAAAAAAGCAAAACTAATTTATATTGGTTTGATACTATTAGTTAGTTTCGGTTCTGCTATTGGGGTTAAGCAAATATACAATACTTACCTACACGATCAACAATATATCAAAATCAACCCTAGCATGAAAAAGCCACCAGAACTATTCCTAGCCATGGGTATGGTCGGAACAGGTGGATATAGTCCTCAATTAACAGACGAAATTAATTCATTAGAAACACAACATGAAAAGAAAACGGCTTCTGTGAACCACATTAAGGATACTCTTAAAAGTTATGGGCCGTTTGGATATCTACAGTTCTTGCTTAAAAAGAACACCAACAACACCTCAAACGGAGCCTTTGGTTGGCTACAAGAAGGTAATTTTATACTAGCTCCTGCAAATAACAGGTTACAACAACTAGTTTACCCAAATGGTTCACATTTACTTGATTATTTCTTTGTTTCACAGGTTGTATGGATTATCTTGATTGTAATTTTAATTTTGGGATATAAATCTCCTAAAAATTTAGAATCTATCATAATGATATTAAAACTATCAATTATTGGTTCATTAATGTATCTTCTACTCTTTGAAGGTGGTAGAAGTAGATACTTAATTCAATTTTTGCCACAGATAATGTTATTAGCCGGTATTTACCTAAGTTGTTATCTTACGGATGAAACGTCAACAGAAAATAGTAACTAATCAATAAATAAGCCACCCTGTTGGTGGCATACATATTACGTGCAGAAAAGGAACCACGTTAAAAGCTATTAGGAGTATTATTATGGACGAAAATGGTAAAAGCGTTCCACAAGAGATCAAGGGTTGGAACTGGGGTGCATTTATGTACAACTGTATGTGGGGAATCGGAAATAAAACCTATCTTCCACTTCTCAGTTTAATACCTATATTTAATATAGTATGGATATTTGTAGTCGGATTTAAGGGAAATGAATGGGCCTGGCAAAAGAATAATTATAAAGACGTTGAAACATTCAAGGCAGTTCAATCAACTTGGAATAGAGCTGGTTTAGTTGGTTTCATTATTACTATCGTATTTATACTTATTTACATATTCTTTATAGGTGCCCTAATTGCGAGCATCTCGTCTGAATACGAGTAATGATAGCTCATTTACTGTTGCCATTAAGGCAACATACATATTACGTGCAGAAAGGAATCACGTTAAAAGCTATTATGGAGTAATTGGGTAATGAAAAAATTTTTACTGATGTCAGCTGCTACACTAACGATTAGTGCTTTTGGTACGGTAATGATTGACACGGGCGTCATGGGTAATTCGCAAAATGCTGTATATGCGAAAAAATATAAGCCAAACAAGGCTGTCACTACAGATTTAGAAACAGGTAGTGATTGGGAAGTCGGCCAAGATATCAAGCCAGGAGTTTACAACATCTCGACTACTACTGGTTCAGGTAACTTGTCTAGTGACGGTGCAAGCGAAATGAATATTATTCTTGGAACTACCCCTGACCCTGACATGGGACAGCTTTCTAACTATCGCGTTATCTTAAAGAAGGGTGAAGCACTTGAAATTTCAGGTATTCCTTCTGTTCACTTTGAAGCTGCACAATTTTCTAAACCAGTTAAGTCTGGTCAACTGTCGGCTGGTGACTACAAAGTTGGGCGTGATATTAAACCAGGACGTTATACAATTTCACTAGTTGAAGGTTCAGGAAATATATCAACCGATGACGGTTCACTGAATGAAATACTTGATACCGATACTGATATGGGAGTTACAAAGACAACTGTAAGACTTCATAAGGGTTCTAAGCTTACATTTGATGTACCAACTATTCAATTAGACCGTCGTTAATTAAGACAATAAAAAACACGCACACCCTAAGCGACCAAACTATCGGTGTGCGTGTAGTAAAAATACAAGCCACAATTAAGCAGCCTATGGCGTTAATTGTACCAGCTTAGAAAGGTGCACACAATGAAACCGCAAAAGTATAAACTAGCTAATGGTGAAATTCGTTGGAAATTCCAGTTTTACATTGGAAAAGATCCCGTTACTAAGAAACCAATACGAAAAATACGTGGTGGATTTAAATCTCCCATTGAGGCTACTATTGCTTATGCAAAAATGCTAGAGGATCGTCAAAATGGTGCCTTCACAGAAGAAGGATTGTCCGTTGAAAACATGCGAGTCGAAACTGTTTATAATTTATGGCATAAAGAATACGAAACATTAGTAGAGGCATCTACCCTATCTAAAACTGAATCATATTATAACAACCATATATTACCTGATATGGGCTCACGTAAGGTTCGTGAGGTTACTTCTGGAGAATTACAAACACAGCTAAACAAATGGGCCAGACAAGCGAAATCTGGCGTTGTCTGGGTCGATATTTAAAACAGCTATTTAAGTACGCTCAACTCCATGAAATTATCCTAAAAAATCCATTTGATGTTGTAACTCGTCCCACGCAAATTAATACTAAGCGTGAACGTAAGCAAGAAAACTATCTCAACTCCAAGCAACTCACCCGATTCTTAAACTATTGGGAGACTAAACCAGTACCACAGTATGCTTATTTCCGTTTCCTAGCTTATACAGGATTGCGACGTGGCGAAATAATTGCCCTTACTTGGGATGATATAGATTTTAAAAACAAAAAGGTTCACATTAATAAATCAGTTGGATTAGATTATAGAAATCATGAGACTAACATGTATCTTAAATCTGTAAAAACTGGTGCAGGTAATCGAACATTATCCGTAGATGGTAAAACACTTGAAATTATGAAGGCATATAAGGCCATTGCACCAAAAAATGCGATGAATGTTATCTGGCCAGGAAAACACACTTACATGGATTTTAATGTTCCTGAACGTTGGCTTCAACGTATGCGAAAAGAATTGCCTAAACGAGATGATGATCTTAAACACGTTTCATTGCATGGATTACGTCACACTCATGCTACCCTCCTATTTGAACAAGCTGCTAGTCAGGGAAAAGCAGCACCTATTAAAGCCGTTCAAAAACGCTTAGGTCATGCTGATGTCGCAATGACTTTACAAATTTATACTCATGCAACAAACAAAGAAGATGAAATCATTGATGATATCTTAGACACTGGATTTAACTAAAGCTAATTCTCATGTGTAGTTTCTATGTGTACTTTCAGCTTATTTTAGCTAATTTAGCCTAATTCCATTAAATACAAAAAAGCAAGAAAACCGTTGATATAATGCTGTTTTCTTGTTTTTTCTTATAATGCCTAATTTTTATAAATCATTTCTGGTAGCTCTGGCATATCTCTTGTAAACCCCTTTGTGTCAATGTTTGCATTTTAAATCTTAACAAAAATCTTAACTACCGATTTTTATATTCTTTTGAATTAAGTTTAACTTTATTTTTTCAATTCCAACTATTATTATACTATCTTATCCGATACATGAAAAAAAGCCCACCAAGTTATGCATTTTAGCATAACTTAATAGGATTATTAACAACTCACCTGTCTATTCAAAGCTCATTCATTTCATCTTTCTAATTATAGGTATAGTATGGATTCCAGTATTGAAATATACTATCAATGCGCAGGAAGGAATCACGTTAAAAGCTATCTAGGAGTAATGATATGGGTTCAGAAAGAAAATTTGGTCGATCATCATTTTTTGATGGCGGATTATTGCCTCTAATCGGCTGGACCATTTTAGGATTTTTAGTCACGGTTTTATCAATTGGTATTTTGTATCCTTGGTCATTAGTTATGGTCTACGGGTGGAAAATCAATCATGCTGTTACTGATGGTCATCGGATGCAATTCAACGGTTCAGCTATTTGGTAATTGGATTAAGTGGCTATTTCTAATTATCATCACATTAGGTATTTATAGTTTTTGGGTCGGTATAAAGCTGGAAGATTGGAAGGCTAAAAATACCCGGTTCATTAACTAACTCATTGTACAAAATAAAGATAAAATGAACCCCGTAAGCTTCGCATATACGCTAACCTACGGGGTTCATTTTAATTTCATTATTAGATATTACTTTTCACGTACTACTCGTAAGAATGCAAAATATTCATAGGCAGCTAACATAACAAATAGTAGCAAGCCAATATAAATAGATGCATATACTGAAACGACAGACACTATGGTCAAGCCAATAGCTGACGTTGTCACAATTAGTGAAACCTTTTGCCATTTCGTTAATTTGTCAGTGTCTCCCTGAAAAGAAACGGCAGACATCACTGCACCTACGACAATCATTACTCCAAAAAATACATGTAATCCAATCATATTAAAATACCTCCTCATTTTTAACCACTACCATTATACGATAGAACAGCTATTAATGATATGGAGAATAGTAATTAATGTATATACACCTTAAAAATTTTGCTACAACAAAATAAAAAGAGATAACTCAAATTCATTTTAGGCAAAATAGTTTGAGTTATCTCCTAATTTCATAGATGTTTACTTATGCGATTTAATCCCAAATACACATCATAAAATAATTAACAACAAGCTAATCATCGTAGATTTTATCTTGTAATTTGTCACCAGCATTGTCTATTTTCTTCACGATAAAAATAGTCGTCAGAGCGGTAATACCACCTGCTATGAAAATAGTTGATAATATAACTTTCAAAAATTTTCCCATTATATTCTCCTAAATATCAAGATTACTTGTTATGTTTACGTTGTGAATGCCTTTTAAACTTACCATACAGATTTGAAATGAATTGAAATACAGTAATTGCTAGCATGATCTTTTCCAAAAGGCTTGATTTTGATTTTTCTTTACTTTTTTTCATAGATATACCCCCACTATATTATTTAATAAGCTCATCATCTGCTTATAGGTATATTGTAACATGGTTTATATGAAACTACCTGACGATAGCATTACCTATTTATTATTTATCGAAACTGATAACTATTATCATCACGATTAAAACCAACTCTTTGTTATTTAGTATTGAAAACTAGCATTCCTGATGTTAATATTATGGGTGTAATAGAGTCCCAATTCTAATTACGTAAACGTCTACCCACAGCCAAGGAGTAGGCTTTTTTGTAAAAAAATATACCTATCTCCACCATTAAGGCTAAGATAGGTACACTTGTAGTAAAAATATAGGCAGTATTTCACTACCTACAATAATTAATTATAATATGCAAAAGTTAAAGCTGCCTAAAATTAATTAGTCTTAGGCTTACTCCAAATCGACCAGAAACGGCCATACAATGCTGTTGCTAGATAGAAGGACATTGTCAACAACATTGGTAATGAACTGGCTGAATAGCCTGCAAATAGTGCCGTGACCCAAAGTAAAATGTTTACCGCATCAGATAATAACCAAAGCGTATATGAGTCACCATAGCCAACGAACACATATAGCGAGGCTGTACCACCAATAATTAAGACAAGCGCATCCCAAACTGGATTAGTATCGCCTAACTGTGTATAAATCCAAAAGACTGGCCACCATAGCAATAGCATACAAATAATCGTTAATACCCATCCCCGCAAGCGCAAGAATTTAACACCACCAACAATACGATGTCCCCATGATTTCCAGGTGATGATCAAAGGAATATCAATCAATAAGATGAACACGAATTGGTCAAGAACAGATGCATAATGTCCGGCTTGCCAATTAATGTAAATATAGCCTAGCGCACTAATCAATCCTAATAAACCATTTATTGGTTTACCAATCATCATATAAACCGTGCAAGCTGATCCGATTAAAGTCGCTAATAACGTAATCGCAGATAGTAGTGTGATTGGGCTACTCAAAAACAATGCTAATTGCACACCAAAAATAAATGCCAGCATGACACTACCAGCCGTATTGATTGATGTAATTTCTCTATAAAGCCATTTAAAATATGCCAATCTTTTATACCTCTTTCTTTTTTGAACACAGGGATATATTTTATCAGAATTTTAGTATAATTGTTAGAAATTTCGAGAAAATAAAAACTTCATGACAAATTTAATCGTCATGAAGTTTATTAACTTTATTTATTATTTTGTTGGTTGAATCGTAAAATCAAACGTGTGATCAGTTTCTGCTGAGATATGGTATGGCGGTTGTACATCTGTTCCCCAGCTATCAATACCACCAACTCCACGCACCTCACCATATACGGTAACAACTGTTCTTCTTGGAACTGGTAGTTCTTCGATATGCGTGGCATTTTCTATTTCAATCGCCGTATATGGCAATGCAGAGAATGCAAAAGGTTCGTTTAATTGCTTAAAGGTCAATAGTCCCGCCTCTGTCGACGTATCAGCATTATTCAAGCTGGTTGAACGACTAACCGTTAAACTTGAGGTTTGCATATGCATCCCCATTTCTTGCGGCACGATGTAAGGCGTTAATGGTAAGCCTGATACCTCATAAGTACCAATTTGACCGCCAGTCATCCGGTCGGGATACGTTTCACCAGATAATCCTGCATAGCTATAACCATCCGCAACTGTTGGCATCACAAATCGTAATCCTAATGTCGGCAACTCTGGTAAGCCGGCTTTTCCAGTATAATCAACTTGGATATTGAGTTGTCCATTGGCAACAACTGTGTAAATAACCTTAACTGTCGTTTCTGGCGTTGTCGCTGTTAAAAACGTATAAGTCAATGAAACTGAATCGGCATGCTCATTGGCTGAAAAGCGATTGTTTTCTGGTGCAATTGGCAATCCAAGTTCTTCACCATCAACGTTCACTGTTACTGAAGTCGCTTCAGTAAACATGTCAGCGCCAAACCAGGTTGCTGATTTGGTTGAAAAATGACTACCGCGATCATTATCAGTTGTTGCCCGCCAGAAAGTCAATTTGGGTACACGATATAACCATTCTTTACCGTTAACATTTAATGATTCAAGACCACCCTTTTCATAACTGAATAGATAATGGAAATTTTCGCCTTGTACACCTAGGGATCCGTCACCATATACAATTTGTAACTGATTAGTTATCGTAGCGTCCATAATAATAGCTTACCTCCTGTATTGCTGGTTTAGGTTGGCGATTGGCAAAGACAATCCCATCTCCTGAAAATTCATAGTCTGAATGACGTTCATCAAAGTCGCCACCATAGCGAAGTACTTGTTTACCAGTCACTTCATCAGTTACATATAAAGCTTGATCAATGTAATCCCAAATAAAGCCACCTAGATAGGTATCAAATTCATCATATAGATGAACATACTCATCAAAGCCACCCACTGAATTTCCCATACTATGCATGTATTCACAGTTTAGATATGGCTTTTTGGGGTTGTTTGACAAGTATTCCTTAATATCAGCAGGCGATGCATACATACGGCTTTCGACATCCGACATACGGTCCTCGTCGACACGATTTTGGAAGATACCCTCATAATGTGTCAAACGTGAATCATCAACAGACTTAAAGTATTGGTCCATGGCAACGGTATTATCACCAG
>DXBN01000058.1 GCA_019116505.1 Candidatus Enterococcus avicola
AAATTCCAGTCTTTAATAGAGAAGGTGATGTCGAATTTGACATCACCTTCTCTATTTTTATGCGCAAATTGGGAATTACCATTCCCTTATTGCGTATTTTCTTAAGTTTGTCGCCATTAATGCGAGGCCAATTTCATTTTTTACTTTCGATTTTCCTCGGACGGAGAATCGAGTGAAACCTAAATTAGCCTTCAGAAATCCAAAAACTGGTTCTACGTCAATTTTACGTTGACGATAGATTTCAGCTGTTTTTGGTTCTGAAAGCTTCTGTCGTATATATGATTTCTGTTGTTCCCATTTCGTGTTCACATACAGTTTTCGATGCGCGCCTTCGGCAGCTTTTGTACAGAGAGAACGTATTGGACAATCTGAACAGTCTTCGCATTGATATACTTTAAACGTACGTATATACCCTGAACGATCCTTACGGCTCGCATCATATTGATAAGTTAATTGTTTTTCATTCGGGCAGGTATAGCTGTCTGTTTTTTCATTGTATGGCCAATTATTTGTTTTTGAGGGGTCTTGCTGAAACTTCTTCTTTCCTTCTTTGCGATACATATTATAAGTGATAAGAGGGATACGTTCATGTGTTTCTAACACGTTTTGATAATTAACTTCACTGCCGTAACCGGCATCTGCCACAATATATTTCGGTAATTCGAAATACTGGTCCGTAATCGTTTCTAAAAAAGGCGTTAACGTTTTCGTATCTGTTGGGTTAGGGTATACATCATACGCGAGTGTATATTGATTTTCAGTTGCTACTTGTAGATTATAACCTGGCTTAAGCTGCCCATTTTTCATATAGTCATCTTTCATACGCATAAACGTCGCATCTCTATCTGTTTTAGAATAACTGTTTCGCTCACCCATCAATTCTAAGTCTTGTTGATAGACTTTCTTTCGCGTAATCCAATCATGAATTTGTTTCACGATTTGTTTAGGTGTCTTTCGTTGACTACGTAATTGCTTACGTTCTTGTGTGTCATTTGAAGTTTCAATTTTAGCTGTGTAGTCGTCGACTACTTCTTCTACTTTTGATACGATGATTTCAAGTTCTTGAACGGAAAGTTCTTCTTCATTTTCTCGTGCGATGGCTGGGATGACTTGTTCTTCTAACAGTTGTTCGTATAATCGATTTGATTTTTCGATTAAGTTTGTTTGAAACTTTTCAATCGATTTTTTCCATTTGAACGTAAACTTATTGGCATTTGCTTCAATTTTTGTACCGTCAATAAAGATCGCTTGTTGATCAATTAGCTTTTCTTCGACAAGCTGGCAACGGAATTGGACAAAACATTGACGCAGTAATTCCTGCATCTGTGGATGGATTCGGAAACGATTGATTGTGCGATAACTTGGTTCATATCCTTGTGCTAACCATTTCATACGTATACTATCTTTTGTTAAGTCTTCAATACGTCGACCTGAAAAGACCGATTGCGTATAACCACACAGAATAATTTTAAGCATCATTTTGGGATGATAAGATGGACAGCCTGTTTCTTGATAAAAAGGAGCGAAAGCTTCTCTCGGAATACTTTCTACGAGATGGTGAATGTGAAAGGCAATATCATTTTTTTGTAATTTCACTTCTAAATCTAGCGGTAATATGAGTTGATTCATGTTATAATTTTTATACATAAAGAGTCTCCTTTTGGTTGGTTTGGTGTGGTAACTTAATTTTATCAAAAGGGGCTCTTTTTATTCTATACAAAAACAAAAAAATTACAGATAAAAAGGACTTCGGCATCTTCATTTGCCGAAGTCCTTTCTTTAGCTAGGGTTTTGTCCCAGCCTCGTTTTTACATAAAAAAAAAGAATCACACAATCGCGATTCTTTCCTTTTTAAATTACATTTTTTCTATTGCTTTTAATACAACTTGTGTTGAATGTTTTGCAGCAATCGGTAAAAATTCATCAAAGCTAATATCTGATTGTTTCCCTGCAATATCTGACAATGCACGAATAACAACAAATGGTGTTGCGAATTGATAGCATACTTGCGCAACTGCTGCCGCTTCCATTTCAACAGCTTTCATTGTTGGGAAGTAGTTACGTACTGTTTCAACGCGTACAGGGTCATTCATAAATGAATCCCCTGTTGTAATTAATCCTGTGGCTGATTGATGTTCTCCAACTTCTGCTACGGCCTGCTCTGCAACTTCCATTAAACGAGCATCTGCTTTAAAGCCTACAGGCATTTGTGGTACTTGACCCATTTCATAGCCAAAAATAGTTGCATCTACATCATGATGACGTACTTCATCCGAAATGACGATAGCACCCACATCAAGATTTTCATCATAGCCGCCTGCTGATCCTGTATTGATGACCACATCTGGTTGATATTTTTCAAGTAAAATCGTTGTCGACATTGCCGCATTCACTTTGCCAATACCTGATTTTAATAAAATAACATCTTTATCTTTATAGGTGCCTTGTGTATATTCGCTATTTGCGATTGTTTCTGTTGTTGCGTTTTCTAAAGTTGCGCGTAAAAGTTCTACTTCCTCTTCCATTGCGCCGATTACTGCGATTTTCATAATAAGTGGTTCCACCTTTCAAATTCTATCTTCTATACGATATACAAAAAATCCTGTAGTCGTCAAGAACTACAGGATTTTTTATATTTTAATATGTGCCATCCAATGTTTTTAAGACATCGATTTGTTCAGCTTTCCATCCTTTATCTGCAATCCACTGTACCGTCACACGATATTTTTTCAAACCATCTTCAGAAGTGACAATTCCGATTGTACGATTATTTGCGCCACCATTTTTCACACGAATAATTTTCATCGTTTCTTCTGGAATATTTGTTACAGTTGCAAATGTTTTCACTTTTTCTTGCCAGTCAAGCGATGTCCCATCATAAGCAGAAATGTGGCCTTCACCAATGTTTTCTGTTTGCTCAGTTTTCGTTACTTTCCAAGCTGAATCTACAATCGTCATTTCTACATTACTGTCGCTTGATTCGCTTTGAGTTACAGTAGAACGTTCTGTAATATCTTTTTTCAAATCTTCTTCACGTTGCTTGGCTTTTTCTTCTTTCGCTTGCTCTTTGGCTTTTTGTGCATTTGTAGCACTTGAATCTGTCGCTTTTTGTTCATTTTTTGGTTCATCAACTGCTTTTTGATTAGAACCATCATATGTAAGAACAAAATAGCCAACGATTACAATTAAAATACTAACAACAGCAATCGCGATATTTAATAATTTATCGGATTTTTTATTTGGTTCCGGCGTTGGGTTATATCGTCGACGTCTTTGTTGTGGTGGTTGTTGATCCAATATCATCACCTCATAAACACATCATAGCATATTTTATATAAATCGTGCGCTCTACATATATTACAATAACGCTACATTTTGCTAACAAAACAAAAAGCGACAGGAATTTTCCTGCCACTTTTTATTTTAGAAGTTAATTATTTTACTTCAATAATTTTAACGTTAAATTCGCCACCAGGAGTAACGATTTTTACTGTTTCGCCAACTTTATGACCGATTAAGCCTTTTGCGATTGGCGAATCATTTGAAATACGACCTTCAAATGGATCAGCTTCTGCAGAGCCAACGATTTGATATGTCTCTGGTTCATCATCTTCCTCTTGAAATGTAACCGTACGACCAATTGTACATACATCTGAACCGTCTGCAGTTTCTTCAATAATAACCGCATTACGGATCATTGTTTCAACTAATTTAATACGGCCTTCAACAAAACCTTGTTCGTCTTTCGCTGCATCATACTCAGAGTTCTCTGAAAGGTCACCATAGCCGCGAGCGATTTTAATACGTTCTACAACTTCTGGACGTTTTACGGTAATTAAATCTTCTAATTCTTTTTCTAATTTTGCTTTACCCTCTGCAGTCATTGGGTATTGTTTTTCTGCTGACATGGTAGTCACTCCTTAATTACTGTACAGTATTGAACCATTTCTTAGGAACAGAACATGATTGCTCTTATTGACTAAGCTATCCCCAGTAGTTCGTAAGGTTAAACGAGATTTCTATTCCTCCCATATCGGCAAGTAATAAAAATACTATGTCGCTTACTAAAATGTAGTAAGCGACATAGTTATTAGTTAGTTTGAAGTCGCAAATAGCAAAAGCTACCAGCTAAAAGACAAATTCTCACTATCCATAATATTACACTATGTTGTTAGATTCAAGAATTGTTTTAATTTTTGTAACCATTAAATCAATTGCGACCTTATTTTCGCCGCCTTCAGGAATGATAATATCTGCTGAGCGCTTCGTTGGTTCGATAAATTGATTATGCATTGGACGGACAACGCTTAAATATTGATCAATAACTGAATCCATTGAGCGTCCACGTTCATTAATGTCTCGTAAAATACGACGAATAATACGTAAATCTGCATCTGTATCGACGAATAATTTCATATCCATTAAATCACGTAAATTTTCATCTGCTAACACTAGAATCCCTTCGATAATAATAACGTCTTGTGGTTCAATGTGTACGGTTTCTTTTGAACGTGTGTGTAAAGCATAATCATACACAGGTTTTTCAATTGATTCACGATTTAATAGTTTTTTAATGTCTTGAGCTAATAATGCATTATCAAATGCATCTGGGTGATCATAGTTTGTTTCTAAACGTTGTTCAAATTCTAAATGACTTTGATCTTTATAGTAATAATCTTGTTCAATTACAACGACAGAACGGTCTTTAAACACATCTAAAATAGCATGTGTAACACTCGTCTTACCTGAGCCTGAACCTCCCGCAATACCAATTACAACTGGGCGACTTTTTGTCATCTATCGCATCTCCTTACGCATCATATCATATGAGTTTACTTTGTGTGGGCATTTAAAGCGCACAATTTCTAGCGGGTGACGAGCAGCATCTAATGAGTTGCCTTTTTCGTCAAAAATTTCTTCTACAACAACGCGGAAGTTTTCAATATTTGGTCCGAAAAACTCTACTTCATCACCTGGTTTGAAGTAGTTACGTTGTTGCAGTGTAATCATTTGTTTTTCTTCATCATAGTCTAATACCATACCACAGAAGTCGTATGTAGTTTGTTTGCTATGAGTACCAAACATTTGTTGTTCAAATCCTGGCTCGCCTTCAAAGAATGAAGAATCCGTTTCACGATTTGCACATTTTGCAAGTTCTTCTATCCATTCTTTTTTGACAACAAAGTTTTCAGGGTCTGCACAGTACGCATCCATTACTTTACGGTAAACCGTAACAACTGTTGCAATATAGTGAATTGATTTCATACGACCTTCTACTTTCATCGAATCAATCCCTAATTCAATGATTTTAGGAATGGATTCAATTAAGTTTAAGTCTTTTGGACTCATTGCAAATGCTTCATCGCCTTGTTCAAATAATGGTTTTTCTTCACCGTCTTCAACAGCATATAAATCATAATCCCAGCGGCATGATTGACAACAGCCACCACGATTTGAATCTCGAGCTGTCATGTGGTTTGAAAGCACGCAGCGTCCTGAATAAGCGATACACATTGCACCATGAACAAATGATTCGATTTCAATATCCACATTTTCTTTCATTAATTTGATTTCTTCTGCTCCTGTTTCACGTGCTAATACAACACGGTGTAGACCTTCATCTTTCCAATATTGTACGGCTTTCCAGTTTGACAATGATTGCTGAGTTGACAAGTGGATTTCAAGTTTTGGCGCCACTTCACGGCATGTTTCAATGATAAGTGGATCCGCTACAATAATGCCTGTTACACCTGTTCCCTCAATAGCCATTAAATAGTCTTCTAGGCCATCCATATTATCATTATGTGCAAAAATATTCGTTGTTACGTAAATTTTTGCCCCATACTTATTTGCAAATTCAACACCTTCGCGCATTTCATCAATTGAAAAGTTACCTGCATTTGAGCGTAAGCCAAATTCTTGGCCTCCGATAAATACAGCATCTGCGCCATAGTGTACAGCAATTTTTAATTTTTCTAAGTTACCCGCAGGTGCTAGTAACTCGGGCTTTTTCGTAATAACGCGTTTACCGTCGATAATCTCGCTAATACGATTATTTATTTCAATTGTTGCCATCGTATTTTGCTCCCTCCTAGTAAACTGTTTCTTTGAAGAAGAAGCCTGTATCCAATGGACGT
>DXBN01000059.1 GCA_019116505.1 Candidatus Enterococcus avicola
AGGCTTGCATATGGCTAACGTCAGTGAGTTACTCAAGCTATTACAGAAACTGGTTGCCAATGGCAGTTCCGTGATAGTCATTGAACACAATACCGATGTGATGCGCCAAGCCGATTGGATTATAGATATCGGACCAGAAGCCGGTAAAAACGGTGGTGAAATCATGTTCTCCGGTTACGTGAAAGATATGAAAAATGTCAATTCGATTACTGCAAAGTATTTATTTAATAAAAGGTGATAAAAAGTGTGATCAGCGACAAGAGATAAGAGGGCATTAGAAAAAATCGTTTTTTGATTTTATTCTAATGGCCACTTATCTCCGCAGTCGCTACACTTTTTATCCCGTTCGATAAAGGTGATAAATGAAGCGTTTTGTGGCGAGTAGTAAGCCAAGAATCGTTTGAAAGTGTCCTTTACTTTCAAAAGGATTCTAGCTTATTACCGAGCCGCAGCATCATTTATCCCGTCCAATCAAGGTGATAAATGAAGCGTTTTGTGGCGAGTAGTGAGCGAATTAGGATGCGCAAAGGCGTATCCTTTTTTTTTGCTAGACGAATCACGTGTATTCCTTTAAAGTGAAAGAAAGAGATATACAGCACAAGGGAGGAAAAGAAATGAATTTTGGGATTATTGGCTATGGAAATATTGCGAGACGTTTTTTTCAAAGTATTCAACATACCAAAGACGGGAAAGTCATAGCGATTGGATCAAAGTCGCTATCACACAACCAAAGATTCAAGCAAGAACATCCAGAGATTCAAATTTATGCAACGTACGAGGAATTATTAGCAGATCCAAAGATTGATGCAATTTATCTTGCTTTGCCACATCAATGGCATAAGGAGTGGTCGCTCAAGGCGTTAGAATGTGGCATTCCTGTTTTAT
Organism: Candidatus Enterococcus avicola; assembly: GCA_019116505.1. Classification (GTDB taxonomy): domain Bacteria; phylum Bacillota; class Bacilli; order Lactobacillales; family Enterococcaceae; genus Enterococcus_I; species Enterococcus_I eurekensis. Next base: position 886 of record DXBN01000059.1, read on the forward strand.
GTGAAAAACCGGCTGTTTTAACAATCGATGCAATGCAAGAAATTATGACGGCATCGAAACAAAATCAAACGCTTTTTATGGAAGCTTTTAAAACCAAATTTAATGAAGGGTTCGAACAATTAAAAGTCGATATGAAACAATTAGGGGCTATCAAACAAATCGAGGCAAGTTTTTGTTTTGATGCGGGAGAAAATCTGGGTACTACTTCATATTTATTTCAATCCAAGCAAGGTGGGGCATTAAATGATGTAGGCACGTATTCAATTGGTTTTGTTCAAGCGTTAATTGAAGGGAAAATTGAACAAATTAAAGCACAAGGCGCTATTGTGAATGAGATTGATGAGTATTTCCGATCAGAGTTAATTTTTGAAAATGGGACAAGAGCAATCGTTGAAGGTGGCATTGACCGTGAGAAAGAACGAATCGCTCGCATTATCGGTGAGTATGGAACGATTAGTATTCCTTTTTTCTATCGCTTAGATCAATACACTATACAATTAACCAATCAGGCAGCAATTACTCGTCATTTCCCGATTCAAGGCGATGATATGACGCTAGAAATTCAACATTTTATGGATATCTTAAAAGCCAATCAAAGCGAATCAAGCGCTCATAGTTTGGATGATACGTATCGAATTATTGAAACAATGGAAAATATCCGAAAAAAATGTAGCCCTTCAAACGAAGAGCTACTTTTTTTAATTAATACCACAGTTTAAATAAGCTTGTTCGATAATCCAGCTCAGTTCCACAGCGGTATCAATCCCGTATTCTTGTGGATTTGGTAGGCTAGGATTATCAACTAGTTGTGAGAAGACAGCAATTGGGTAAGGATGTTCGGCTAAACTTGAACCATCAATCACTGTTTTTGTTTTATAATTTTCGTTCACTTCTGATTGGATGACGATCGTATCTTCTTCTGCGCCAGGTGAACCATAAACAAGGATGGAGCCTTGTTGTCCAATGACTTCTAAGAAATTTTGTCCAACAGTTGTCATAAATGAAGTATAAGCCGTACCAATTGCTTTGTTTTCAAATTTCATAACAGTGGTTGAATTGTCCTCAATTCCTTTATCGCCAAATTGGGTCATCATGGCTTTGACCTCAACGGGCTTGCCGCATAAATAAGGCAACATTGCCAAACCGTGGCAACCAAGGTCAAGTGTTGCACCACCACCAGATTGTGTTTGATCATACCAGTACGCGGGTAGCCAATCATTTAGGACGCCGCTATGTGCCCGACGGAAATAAACTGAAACGACATCACCGATTGTACCTGCATCAATTTGTTCTTTAACGAATCGATAGCTACCTGAAATCAATGATTCTAAAGATAAGACAAAACGACAATCGCTTTTATCAAGTGCTGCTTTAATTTCTAGTGCATCGGCATAATTCGTTGTTAATGGTTTATCGACAAAAATATGTTTGCCATGGGCAATCGCTGCTAGAATAAGTGCCTTATGTGTGGTTGTCGGAGCCTCAATAACAACTGCTTGAACATTTGGATCAGATAAAACTTTTTCTAAATTTGCTTCATAAGGTGCACCGTATTTTTTGGCGGCTTTTAAACCTCGTTCTTCAATGGAATCCCAAACATAGAGGCATTCATCTTGTGGAATTTGATTTAAAAATCCTTCAGTGTGAACGTGCCAATCAGTTAATAATGCGTATTTCAAGTGAGTCATCCTTCCTATCAAAAAAATGAAATCACTTACATTATAAAATTCGAGTAAAGGGAAAACAATGGAATATCCCCTTATTCTTGATGTAAAAAAACGAGTTTATTTTCAGAAGAGTTTGTTTCAGAAAATTGATAGTGTGGATGGTCAAATGATTTGAGTCCATCAAGTGTGGTAATTTGATTTTCGGCTAAATAACGGACCATTTCGCCGCGAGCCATTTTAGCTAAAGTCGCTTTGACTTTGAGTTTGCCATCGATTTGATGCATAAAAGCAATTTCAATTAAGCGGTCATCGGCTTGTAAATAAGGCGTTAACGTTTTAGCATATTCTTTTGAAGCCAAATTAATGATTGGCTGTTTATCGGTAAAAAGCACTTCGTATAATTTTTGCCCCCAGAAATCATATAAGTGTTTTGAATTTTCAACGGAAAGTGGGGCTTGCATTTCTAAACGATAAGGGACAATGCCATCAAAAGGCCGTAAGATCCCATAAAAACCAGAAAGTATTCGAACGTTTTCTTGAACGTATTCGAGTGCCGTTTCAGTAAATAATTCAGGTGCCATGTATTGATATTGTAAACCTTTATAACTAACGATAGCTGGTGTAGTATGGCGGCTAAAATTCATGTTTTGAATCCGTTCATAATTTTCGAGTGCCAAAGGGGCGCTACATTTCCAAAGATTGGTGGCTTCTTCCAGCGAAAATTGTTGTAGAACGGCTAAAATTTGTTTCGTTTCTGTTAGAAATATCGGTTGGCTTTGTGGTAAAAAGTGATCAGGTTGAACATTCATTGTTTTTGTTGGTGAGATAATAATTTTCATAAATAAATCCTTTCAAACGTCTTCGTTACTTTCTATTGTAACATTGCTGAAGTCGAAATAATCACTAATCAGTAGTGAAAATAAAATTAAGCGTTTTCAATTGATTGAAACAGTGGAAAGGGCTGTTAACTCATTTTTATCATCTTAATCATGAACTTTTAATCGTATTTTCATTATATTCGTTCGTGTTTTACGTTGATTATTTTTTAAAATCCTGTTATGATAAGCAAGGAAGAAAAACCATATAGTTCTAGTAATACGGTCTAGAAGTTTCTACAAACTACCCGCAAAGTAGTTTACTATGGCAGAGGTCGCTTTTTGTCCTTCTTGTCATTGTTAATTGGTTTTTTTATTACCAAGGAGGAGAAGAAGAGAAAATGAAAGAAAAGATTGATCAGTATTTTGGGATTACAAAATCAGGTTCAACGTTTAAGCGTGAATTAACGGGAGGATTAACAGCTTACCTAGCAATGTCTTATGTTATTTTCGTCAACCCGATTATTTTAGGTCAAGCAGGGATGCCGCAAGACGCCGTGTTCATGTCAACAATTATTTCATCAGCGATCGCAATGTTAATTATGGGATTATGGGCAAGATTTCCACTAGGTTTAGCACCCTGTATGTCGATGAATGCTTTCTTTGCTTATTCGGTTGTTTTACAAATGGGAAAAACATGGCAAGAAGCGCTCGCTAGTGTGTTAGTTGCATCGATTTTATTTTTAATACTAGCCTTATCAGGTGTGCGCTCCAAAATTATTTCCGCTATTCCAGTGACAGTTAAGCAAGCAGGAACAGTTGGATTAGGTATCTTTATTGCATTTGTTAGTTTTAAAAATTCAGGAATTATTGTCCCTGATGAAGGGATGTTTATTACATTTGGTGGATTTGATAATCCAAACGTAATTATTGCATTCTTTGGTCTATTAGTCGCAGCTTTCTTCTTGGTTCGCAAAAATCAATATGCAGTCTTCTTAGGAATGATTGGTGCAGCAGTTTGTGGCTTATTTATTCGATTTGGCGCTTCAATGGATTGGTTTAACTTAAGTGAAACAGTTATTGCTGGCCTACCACAATTGCCGGCAGGCTCACCAGTCGTTATTCCAGTTGAACCGATGCAGTCTATGTTAAATGATACATTTTTAGTGGCGGTTAAAAACCTAGATAAAATGCTTTCACTTGATTCAGTTGTTGTTATTTTAACGTTTTTATTCTTAGATTTCTTTGGAACAGCAACAACATTATCTGCAGCTGCGACACAAGTTTCAGATATTAAGAGTGAAAAATTTGAAGACAATAAACGCATCTACAGTGCGGATGCTTTAGGTACGTTCTTTGGTTCATTATTTGGAACATCAAGTTTATCTACATATATTGAGTCTGTCTCAGGAATTATTGCCGGTGCAAGAACAGGATTAATGAGTGTTGTTGTCGCAATCTTGTTCTTAATGTCAGCATTCTTCTATCCGCTGCTATCTCTTGTTACATCAGCGGTTACAACACCAGCGATGATTGTTATTGGTATTTTTATGATGCAAAATATTACAAAAATTCATTGGGATGGTGGCTTCGAAGAGATTATTCCAGCCTTCTTAACTATCGTGATGATGCCGTTAACCGGTTCAATTGCTTTAGGTTTAGTTTTAGGTTTCTTGTCATATGAAATTTGTATGATTTTTGCAAACCGCACAAAAGAAATTCCAAAAGTAATGCATTTCATCACATTAATCTCAATTGCTTATCTGTTTACACTGTAATTGAGTACTTTCTAATCTAGAAATCGAATCGATAGGGCAAATGCTCTATCGATTTTTTAATGTGATTAATTTTCAAAAGGAATTGGCGCATCAGGAATTGTCGCGGAAGATTTTGCACAAAAGTTTTTACGAATTGGTCATAATGTGATTTTTAGTCTAGATATTCATTTATTAATTACATCAATGGTGACCAATGATCGTCCAAGTCTTTTATTTTTAATCTCAAATTCAGGTGAAAAAACTGAAATTTGCGAGTTAGCAGCCTTGGCTAAACAATATGATATTCCGGTTATCTGTATGACAAGTCAAGCTGAATCAACTTTGGCTAAACTGGCAACGGTTGTTTTACTAACAACCGATGCAGGAGAAGCGCCTTTACGTAGTTCAGCGACAAATTCTTTGTTAGTCCAGTTGTATACAGTCGATGTTATTTTTTCTTCTTATGCCTCTCGTGAATATCAAAGAACAATCGAACAGCTTGAAAAAACCAAAAAGGCCATCCAATTATTTGAAACTGGCCAAACATAATCAAAAAAACTTGAGACAACTCAATCAATTGTCTCAAGTTTTTTTGATTATCCCTTCGCAACAAGATTGTTTGTAGGGTATAATTGAAAAGTATCGTCTGAATAGTATCTTTATATAATACCAAGTATTCAATATAGGAGGAAAAACATGAAAAAAAGTTACACAAATGTAAAAATGACTAGTTTCTTTTTTGGCGGTGGAATGTTCTTAATTCTCGGACTAAATAAAAGTTATTGGTGGTTTTTAGCAGCTGCTGCGTGCTTTATTATCGGTAGCTACTTTGGTAAAAAGAATTAAGCGTCTGTCAAATATCAACAATTGGTTAAACCTAGTTCATGTGTCCACTAAGTGTCACATGTCTAGGTTTTTTGTAATGAATTGCGTATTTGAAACGTGCTATTTTAAGAATACAAAATTGGATGGGTTGAAAACTAGCCAATTGGCTGTTTTACTTTTGAAGGTAGCCCTTTATACTAGTCAAAAGGAGTTGTTAAAATGGTTTTAAAAACGTTAACGATCGGTGGTTCCGATACGTGGGGCGGAGGCGGCATTCAGACTGATCTTCGAACCTTTGAAAATTTGAATACATTTGGCTTAACAGTTCTAACATGTATTGCCGTGGAAGAAGCCGATAATTTTGCAATTCGTGCTTTACCAGTTGAATTGGTAAAAGAGCAGCTGCAAACAATCGAAAAGAATTTTCAACTGGATGGCGTCAAAATTGGTCTTTTGGCAACGGTTGAAATTTTAGAAGTTGTGATTGATTTTTGCCGACGCCATCAAGGTGAATTTCCAATTATTTTGGATCCTGTTTTGGCGTTTAAGGAAACGCAAGAGCAATTGGCCGCTGAATATATTGAAAAGATGAAAACCTTGTTTCCTTTGGTTGATTTAATAACACCGAATCGAAATGAAGCGCAATTATTAGCCAATAGTGAATCGATTGAAACATTGGAAGCAATGGTAGAAGTGACAAAAAAATTAGCCCATCAAACAAAAATCAAGATGATTGTGACTGGTGGCGGATTAATAGCAACGGATTTGTATCGTGATGGTGAAGAAACGCGGGCTTTTACAGGGCCACTTTCTGAAAAGAAAACCAATCATGGCGCAGGTTGTAGTTTTTCTTCGGCGATTTGTGCCCATTTAGCGCAAGGTTTTTCGTTGTTTGAAAGTATTGATAAAAGTAAGAAATACGTCTTTGAGGCGATTGAAAATGGTGTAATCGTTGGAGATGCTGGGAATGTGTGGCATCCAAGCACACAAAAGGGGGAGCAAAGATGAAATTACAAAAGCAATTGGTTATTATCTCGATGCTGACGGCATTGACTGTCGTATTATCACTCTTATTTATTTTTCCAGTTCCAGCCACGAATGGATTCGTGACTCTGGCTGAAGTAGGGATTTATACGGCAGCCTATTTACTTGGCCCGCTGGGTGGCTTTTGGGTTGGCGCTTTAAGTGGCGGTATGATTGATTTATTTGCGGGGTATCCGCAGTGGATCTTTGCGTCCTTTTTAATTCATGGTTTACAAGGAGCTGTGGCTGGTTACTTTTTTCAAAAAAGTGCCAGATGGATACACGGTACCGGTTTTGTCGTAGCGAGTTTGGTGATGGTTATAGGCTACGCGTTAGCAACGGGTGTAATGTATGCATGGCCAGCGGGTGTTACCTCGATTTTTGGTAACGTCATTCAAAATGTTTTTGGGGCAACGCTAACAGTACTCTTAATTGCCTCAATGCGTAAAATCAATTTTCCTTTAATGAAAGAAGGTCCAAGATAATGGATAAAGCAAGTTTTGTAGCAGACTTAACTCAAATGACAACAGAAGTGTTGGCAGAAGCGAACTTAAAAGCAGGAAATACGTTTGTTTTAGGTTGTAGTACGAGTGAAATTTTAGGTAAAAAAATCGGTAAATTCCCGAGCCAAGAAATTGGCGAATGGGTGGTCGAAACGTTAAAAAATATTTTGGATCAACAAGGCCTCAATCTTGCGGTTCAAGGTTGTGAACATTTAAATCGCGCGCTGGTTGTCGAACGTGCAGTCGCTGAAAAAAACAATTGGGAAATCGTAGAAGTCTTACCGAGTTTAACCGCAGGTGGTGCTTGCTCGGTTGCGGCTTTCAAATATTTTGATGATCCAGTTGAAGTTGAAGCAATTGTGGCTCAAGCAGGTATTGATATTGGTGATACAGCAATTGGGATGCACGTCAAGCATGTGCAAGTCCCTGTTCGACCAACGAAAAAAGAACTAGGTGGAGCGCATGTGACGGCGCTACGTTCACGTCCGAAATACGTGGGTGGTCCGCGTGCAAATTATCGAGTATAAAATTAGTTTTAAGTAAAAAAGAAGAATGGAATCGAAACAATTACTGTTTCAGCTCCATTCTTCTTTTATTTGTTTGCAGTAAAATAAAAAAT
>DXBN01000060.1 GCA_019116505.1 Candidatus Enterococcus avicola
ATAATCACCTGTATATTCGGCATCTTTGACAATCTTTTCATGAAGTCTAAATTTCTAAACCAAAATATTGAAAACCCTTTCAAAATTTGCTACTATCAATATCGTAAGCAATAAAATTATTGAGCAAAGGAGATTATTATGCCTAGTTACTGCCAAATTATTTCATCCGCATTGCCACTCTCCCTTGAGAGCATCGGCAATGATTGGATCCAAGAAACCATCGAACGCCCTGATGGCTACCCACTCTATCACTGGATACAAACAACAGCTGGTCAAGGTGAAATCTGGATTGATGGCCAAAATATCCTCTTAAAAGAAGGTCAAGGGATTTTAATCCCCCCACATATGCCACATACCTACCACCCAACTGATTCGTGGGAAACGTGCTTTGCTACTTTTAACGGCACCATCCAAGAACAAATTCCAAAAATCTTAGGAACAGATCAATGGATTTTAGGAGAAAATACGGATAAATATTCTTATACGGATTGGATCGAGCAAACACTTGAAAGATATAAATCTTACCAAATTAATTCTTTGACGACTTCAAAGGATATTTATTCATTCTTACAGCAATTAGCACAAAATAATGTCCATGCACATGCTAAAATTGCCCAACCCATTTATTTTTAACGAAAAGGAGTGCTTATGACTCATTACTTACCTCAAAATGCCCATCAAATATTTGAACGCGAGCAATTTACTTTTAAACAATTAAAAGAAAATCGAACGTCTGAAGAGATTGAGCAAATTAAATTACAATACAAGGAAGTTTGGCAAGCGTGGAAAGAACTACAACTAGCCGTTTTTGAGGAATTATCCGCCGATTTTTCTTTTGAGAAACCAAAAATTGAAAGTTGGACTAACGGGTGGAACTTACGAAATCACTTCTGGTCCGCCTATCGTTTAACAGACGAACCAAACAGCAATGCTTGTTTAGCTGTTTTATTGAATCGAAAGCAACTACAAGTTTACTTAATGTATCAACATTATAAGAGTGACTTACGAGTTGGTGACGCGCAAACATACAATCAAGTGTTATCACAACTTGCTGAATGGAGCAAAACTGTTAATTTAACAGACTACTATATTTGGCCCCAACAAGAAAATGAGCTAGAGAATCATTTATTATTGACTGATTATTTAGCTGACAATCAAAAACAAGTCGAATTAGCCAAATCAATTGAACAAACAAGTTTTCAAATCGGCAAACTATATTACACTTCAGAAATTTTAAATGATGAGAAAACCTTTATTTTAGAAGGATTCAAAGAAATGATGCCGCTATTTCAAAGAATCATCAAACAAACATAAATGAGCGATAGCCCAACGATTTTTCGTTAAGACTATCGCTCATTTTGTTTTTCCTACCAGTTCCAACTCGTCATTTCTAGTTGGTTACTGCCCAATTCAACTCCCACAGCAATTTCTTCCTTAGCGTCTTTCAATTGCTTTTGATCAATTACATTTGCAACATGTAAGAAATCGAAAAACTTCTTTAACGATGCCCCAACACGCTGAATTCCTGCGGGTGAATCAATCCACATTTTACGTGGCACAAAATCAGATAAATAATCAATCGTATCGCTAAAATCACTAGTAGGAGTACGTAAAAAACGATAGACTAAAAACTCATTGATATAAAATAACGTATTTTCAACGTGACGATTCACAACTTTTTTACTCAATCCTAAGTCTTCACTTAAGTATTTCTCAAAAGCAGTTAAAACGAGTTGATTATTTTCAATTAACTCCTCCATTCTTTTTTCATATCTAGGATTCCAAGGATTCAGGCTTTTTCCTGTTTCCCAAGTCTTAAAATCTTTCCATGTCACATCAATCACTGGATTTTCTTTTTTCTTTGCTACAGGTAAATCGGATTCTTTGACCGTTAACACTTCAAAGCCTTCTTTTAAAACAGCTTTTAGTTCATCTTGAGGATGAAAATGAGGTAATTTACTAATCCCATACTGGCTTAAATAGGTCATTAAATGGTATTGTAACGGATTGCTAAAATCAATCGGTGCATCATCGGATAAAACTTCAATCAGTCTCGTCGTTACACCGGTCACTTGACGATTAAAGCCAGCGTTTATTTCAATCTCCCCAGCCAATTCAAAATAGCGTTGAATTTCTTGCTTAGATGCACCTGCATCCTTTAAAACCGTTTGAATGCCTTCTCTAATTAGACCATCCAATTCCTTTTTCCGTTGGGCATTAACATCGCTAATAACAATCGAAATCATCGTCAAATCATTGACTAACAGTAATATCTTTTTCCGATTTACATTGTAATAATTTGCATGCCAAGAAAATAGTGGATTAACAGTCGAATAGGCCTTTCCCCACTTACTGTCTTTTGTTTTTGGTAAGGATGAAAATAACGGCAACGTTTTTTTCGTCGGATTAATAATCATCAGAGCACCTCCATTTCAACTTTTTATTTTGATTCTAGTTTAACGTATTTCAAGAAAATCGACAAATTAGAATTGAATTTTTACTCCTAGAAAAATAAAGATTATATGATATTTAGCATTAATTGAACATTTTCATAGATATTTTCTTTCTACATTTTTTATAATAAAAATAGCATAAAAATCTAGTT